>SKLX01000200.1 GCA_007121375.1 Bacillota bacterium
GGGAGACCCCTGAGGAAGCCGAAGAAAAAGGCAGCTTTAAGGGAAAGCCTCTTCTCCAAAGGTTTAGTGTTATTGTTGCAGGGCCCATAATGAATTTTATTTTAGCAATACTCCTCTTTTTTATCATATATTTCTTTATTTTTGGAGTTCCTGTTACAGGTTCCACTCAAATAGGAGAAGTTCTCCCCGGGGATAGAGCTGATGAAGCAGGACTTCAGGAGGGAGATATTATTTTAGCTATAGACAATAAAAGCATGGAGGACTGGGAGGAAGTTGTAGAAACTATTAACGCCCATCCTGAAGAAGAGCTTTTGCTAACCATTGAAAGGGATGGGGAAATTAAAGAAATTGATGTTGCTCCCAGAAAGGAAAATCAAACGGGTAGAGGGCTTATGGGAATTGCGTCTCAAACAAAAAAGTTTAGTTTTTTTAGTTCCCTGGCCCTTAGTATAAGCAGTACCTGGTGGTTTATACAGTTTATCGTGATTAGTATAGTTCAAATAATTAGTGGTCAGACTGCTGCAGATGTTGCAGGACCTATAGGAATTGTGCAAATGGTAGGGGAAGTGGCGGAAACAGGAATGTACAATCTTCTCAGCCTTGCTGCAATTCTTAGTATTCATCTGGGTCTATTAAACCTTTTACCTATTCCTGCTCTGGATGGAAGCAGGCTGATGTTTTTCTTGATTGAGGGAATAAGGGGAAAGCCTGTTGACCCTGACAAAGAAGGATTTATTCACTTTATTGGGTTTGCCCTTCTAATCCTTCTTGCTATTTTTATTGCTTTCCGGGATTTAACCCGGTTGAATATCTTATAGAAATCAGGTGATTTTTTGAAAAGAGAAGACACTAAAAAAATTAAGGTGGGAAATATAGATATAGGGGGAGGATCTCCCGTAATATTACAATCTATGACCAACACTGATACCAGGGATACCACAGCTACTGTAAACCAAATAAAAGAACTGGAGAAACTTGGATGTGAGCTGGTAAGGGTTGCAGTCCCGGATATGGAGGCAGCAAGTAAATTGGGGGAAATAAAGGAGAAAATTAACATTCCCCTGGCTGCGGATATTCATTTTAATTATCGCCTGGCTTTAAAATCAATTGAAGAAGGTGTGGACAAGGTAAGAATAAACCCTGGAAATATTGGGAGTAAGGATAGGGTCCTGGCGGTTGTTAGGGCTGCTAAAGAAAGGAATATACCTGTTAGAATTGGTGTTAATGCAGGTTCTGTTGAAAAAAGACTTTTAGAAAAGTACGGAGGCCCTACTTATGAAGCTTTAGTTCAGTCCGCCCTTGACCAGGTAAGAATGCTTGAGAATTTAAACTTTGATAATATAATAGTATCTCTCAAGGCATCAGAAGTGAAAACCATGATCGATGCTTATGTTATGTTTTCTCAAAAGGCTTTTTACCCACTTCATCTGGGGGTTACGGAAGCGGGAACTTTAATGAGGGCTTCGGTTAAGTCTTCTGTTGGTATAGGCCACTTACTGATTATGGGAATAGGTGATACCTTAAGGGTTTCCATAACTGGAGATCCCCAGGAAGAGGTTTTGGTAGGTAGGGAAATATTAAGGGCAACAGGCTTGAGAAATATTGGTCCGGATATTATTTCCTGCCCTACATGTGGAAGATGTGAAATAGATTTAATATCCATGGCTCAGGAAGTAGAAAGAAAGGTCAGATTTATAAAATACCCTGTTAAGCTGGCCATTATGGGCTGCGCTGTAAACGGGCCTGGTGAGGCCAGGGAGGCTGATATAGGCATTGCCGGAGGTAAGGGAACGGGGGTTTTGTTTAAGAGGGGCAAGGTATTAAAAAGGGTTTCAAAGGAAAAAATGATAGAGGAGTTTTTGATGGAGATAGATAACTATTTAAAGGAACTGGGACATCAAGATACATTTTCAACCCTGGAACCTGAAAGGGAGGTTTTTTAAGCTCATGAAAACTATTGCTATAATACCTGCTTACAATGAAGAAAAGACTATTGGCAGCATTATTGAAACCCTTAAGGAAGTCCCTGAAGTTTCGGATGTGGTGGTAGTTAGCGATGCTTCAACAGATTCTACTGTGGAGGTTGCTGGGAGTTTAGGGGCAAAAGTTGTAGAACTGGCGGAAAACAGGGGAAAAGGTGGGGCTATGAAGGCAGGCCTGGACTTCACCAAGGCAGATGTAATTTTGTTTTTAGATGCTGATTTAATAGGGTTAACCAGGGAGCATGTTTATATACTCCTGGATCCTGTTTTTCAAAAAAGGGCAGATATGACCATCGGTGTTTTTGATAAAGGGAGGATGGCTACTGATCTGGCTCAAAAGGTTGCACCTTACCTTTCCGGTCAGAGGGCAGTTAAACGTTCTATATTAGAGGGTATATCTGGAATTGATTTGAGCAGATTTGGTGTAGAGGTAGCATTGACCAGGTATATTGAATCTGCTGATGTAAGGGTAGAAAAAGTACTTTTAGAGGATATGTCCCATGTTATGAAGGAAGAAAAGCTGGGAGTTTTTAAGGGGTTGGCGGCCAGGGTAAAGATGTATTGGGAAATCGTTAAGTTTTTAGTGGCGAAAGAAAGCTTAAAATAGGACTAAAATAGGCTAAAACAGGGTTTTTTCTTGCACAAACATTTTAATTGTGCTAAAATGAAAACGGAAAAATAACCTGTTTTTTTAGAGAGTGGGGACCCCCACTCTTTCATTGTAATATAAAGGTTATTTTTAGGAGGACTTTAATTGAACAAAAAGAAAATAATTGAAAGCATTGAAGATTTAGCTCACCCTATTTTAGAAGATGGGGGATTGGAACTGGTTGAAGTGGAATATGTAAAAGAGGGCAATTACTGGTATCTACGTCTTTTTATAGATAAACCAGGAGGAGTTACCCTGGAGGATTGTAAAAAGGTTAATGAAGAATTAAGCGAAATACTTGATATGGAAGATCCAATACCCCAAAGCTATATTCTGGAAGTTTCATCTCCTGGTGTAGAGCGTCCTCTAAAAAAAGAAAAGGATTTTGAAAGGTTTTCTGGTAAAAAGATTAAAGTTAAAACTTATATACCAATCAATAATCAAAAGAAGTTTAAAGGCCTTTTACAAGGCTACAGAGATGGGAATGTTCAGATGGAATTGGAAAACGGGGAACAGGTTTCTATTCCTCTGGATAAAATAGCCAAGGCTAACCTGCTGTTTGAGTTATAA
>SKLX01000069.1 GCA_007121375.1 Bacillota bacterium
ATAATGCCATTATCTTGATCGGTTCTTGCATACCGCTCCATGCGACCGCTGCTACCCATGTTTATAAAGCTATACTTTACAGGAGGTGGACCATGTTCTGTTTTCATTTCTTCTTCAGCAAGCAAAATTGTTACTTCCCCCAGTATATCTCCTTTCTTTAGAGGGGCTTTCAAGGGCTTTCCCACTTCTATCCTGTATTCCAGGAGTTCTTCTTCTCCTACCTCCAGGGGGTAGGCAAATTCCCTGGCAGCTACCAGTTTTACTTTATCCCGGGTACCACCAGCGACTTCCCTTGTTTTAATAAACTGGTCTTTTTTGATTAAAGATTGAAGTTTCCAATTTTCGAAACCGTAGTCTAAAAGGGTTATGGTGTCCTGCCACATATCAGGAGCATTAAGGACCACCGCAACCAGCTGCCATGAATCCCTGGTAGCAGACCCCACAAAACATCGGCCAGCAGGAGTAGTCCAGCCCGTTTTCACTCCATCAGCCCCCTGATACATTTCCAGAAGCTTATTTTGGTTTCTTAAAAAACGGTCCCATTGATGGCCGGGCCAGGTAATTCTTTTTTCCCTGGTTTTAATAATTTCTCTAAATTCAGGCAAATCCAGGGCTGAGCAAGTAATGAGCCCCAGGTCATAAGAAGTAGTGAAGTGCTCTTCATCATGGAGTCCGTGGGAATTTCTAAAGGTGGTGTTGAAGGCCCCTATTTCCCTGGCTTTATCCGTCATCATTACAGAAAACCCTTCCACGGAACCTGCCAGGTGCTCGGCTATAACTGCACCGGCATCATTTCCTGACCTTAACATGAGACCAAATACCAGTTCTTCCAGGGTTTTCACCTCTCCCTCTTCCAGCCAGATAGAAGACCCCTCAACCCCAGCTGCCCTTTCACTTACCACGACCCGGCTTTTCAAATCTCCCCTTTCAATGGCTAACAAGCCTGTCATGATTTTAGTAGTACTGGCCATGGGAAGCCTTTCTTCATGATTTTTAGCAAATAGAATCCTTCGGGAGGAGCGGTCCATTAAAACAGCCGCCTGGGCCGATATCTCCTCCTCCGTTAATGCTAAAGCAGAAAGAACTGATGAATTTAAAATTAGAAAAAAAACTAAGATAGATAAAACAAGCTTTTTTCCCATTTCTTCTCCCCATCCTTCCACTAATATCTATTCAAAGGAGTTTAATTTTATGAAAAATCACCTTAAAACACAAAAAACACCTTCCAAATGAAGGTGTTAAAAAAATCTGTGTTGACTGGGAAAATATTTTTAAATATTTATTTTTAAATATTATAGTTGGGACCTTGAAAGGAGCTTTCCCCTTTTTTGAGCATGCTCTGGATCTGGTTAATAACCTGGGGGGTCAAATCAATGAGTCTATCCAAAAGAAGGTTATTATCCACGGGAAGGAGCCGTACCTGGCCCTGGCCTACTACTAAAAAAGCTACCGGCTGGAGAGTAACCCCTCCTCCACTACCTCCGCCAAAGGGTAAATTATTTTTTTCCTTATCATTCCCTGCCGGCTGCTGGTTTTCATCGGTAGTCTCGAATTCACTTCCGCCGGCAGCAAACCCAAAGGTTACCCGGGAAATGGGTATTATCACACTCCCATCGGGAGTTTCTACCGGATCACCTACTATAGTGTTAACTTCAACCATTTCCTTTAAGCTTTCCATGGCTGTTTTCATCAAGCCTTGGATTGGGTGGTCTTCCATTTTAGTGTTTCACCCCCTTGAAGTTTCAAATAAATCATTAAGGCCATTATCAAATAAAGATGGTACAAATATATAGAAAAGAGCCCTTGTATATCTACTCGCAAGTGGGGTTTTTTAAAATCCGGGTTAACCTGTAAATAAAAGCTAGAATCCTTAAAGATAAATGATTTTTTAAGAAGGGTGGCAGTATTACCTTTAGCCGCCCAGATAATTCCATAAACCATGCCCGTTTCCCCTGCATCTGAGAAACCAAAACTGGTAGACCAGTAAAAATGGGAACATTTAATTTGCTTTCTAAAAAATTTAAAAAACCCTCCCGGTTTTTTCAGGTTCCTTTTAACCTTTTTTAACTCCTTTAAATAAGAAAAAAAATAAATACTGTCTCTTTCCTTATTTTCTTCAAAGGCCTCCTCTGCCCTTTTTCCCACGGGAACCTCCAGTCTTAAGTTAACCAGGCCCCACAAAGCCCTTGCTTCTATTTTTATGTGATTATATTTATTTTCCCGCAGAAATTTTATCTTTATACCCAGAGGGATCAAGTTAAAAGCCAAAAATACTATTAAAATTACTGGAAGGAGATACATTAACTCTCTCATAATCTATATTTTTTTAAAAAAAGCTCCGGGCTATACTTCTTATTCTTCCTTATCTTCCAGGGAAGGCAGTTGGGAGAGATCCCTCAACCCAAAATGTTTTAAAAACTCTCTGGTAGTGGCATAAAGTATAGGTCTTCCCAGAACCTCTTTTCTACCAGCCTCAGCAATCAAGTTAAGTTCTTTAAGCCTGTCCAGGACCTTATCCACCTTTACCCCCCGGATGGCTTCAATTTCCAAACGGGTTATGGGTTGTTTGTAAGCAATTATGGCCAGGGTTTCCATAGCGGCCTGGGAAAGGCCCTGACGGGCCCTCTCTCCCTGGAGCTTTTTAATGTAAGGTGCAAAGGAAGGCCTGGTAGACATTAAAAATCCCCCGGCCACCTCCCTTAATTCAAGACCGCTGTTTCTCTCCCTGTATTCATCCCTTAGCTCCCTGAAAAGATTTTTTATTTCCCCAGGGGTTAACCCCGTTATTTCTGATACTTTTTTTATCGTCACAGGTTCTCCAGCAGCAAAAAAAAGAGCTTCCAGGAGGGCTTTTTCTTTAACCAATTGTCCCCCACCTTTCTTCATCCATATAGGAATTGTCTCCTACATTGTTACTGGTAACCAGAATAGGGCCAAACCCATATTTTTGCCAAACGGAAACTTTATTTAGTTTAACCAGGATTAACAAGGCAAAAAAAGTAACGATTAAAGAAGACCTGGTTCTCTGCCTCTCCAGGAGTTCCTCCAGTTCAGCCTTCTCTTTTTTATCCAAAAAGGAGATAATCTCCTCCATCTTTTGGGTGAGAGAAATCTCCTGGGGTAAAATCACCTCATGTTCTTCTTCCTGCAAGTTTTCCATAACCTTTTCCATGGAGGCGGTTAAATCTTTTAATGTCACCTTACCCATATATTCCTTAAGGTGGTTCCCCGCTGCCTTTTCTTCTTCAACCTTAACGGGGTGGTAAAAATATTTTTTTTCTTCCTCCTCCATTTTCTTCATGATTTCTGCCGTGGATTTATACTTTCTGTACTCCAGCATCCTTTCAAAAAGCTCTTCCTCGGAAGAATAGTGAAGCCCTTCCCCTTCAGCTTCTTCCTCCCCTTGAAGGGAAACAGAAGGCAGAAGCCTCTGGGATTTTAGCTTCAAAAGGGTAGAAGCCATCACCAAAAAATCCCCGGCAATTTCCGGGTTAAATTCCTGGATTTTTTTAACATATTCCAGGTACTGGTAGGCAATCTGGCTTATGGATACCTGGTAAATGTCTATTTCCGCCTTTTTTACCAGATGGAAAAGAAGGTCAAAGGGACCTTCAAAGACATCAGTTTTAACCTTATATTCCAAAAGAACGTCTCCCCTTTAAAGCTTTTCTTAAAAATCTAAAGCCTCATGGCCTCCCTTACCTGGGCCATAGTTTGAGAAGCTTTGTCCCAGGCCTTTTGTCGGCCTTCTTCTAGAATATTCATAATATACTGGGGATTTTTTTCCAGTTCCCGGCGCTTTTCATAAATAGGACGCAGGTATTCAATCATTTTTTCCGCCAGGTTATTTTTACACTGGACGCACCCTATTTTCCCTTTGCGGCATACCTCTTCTATTTCCTCCGTCCCCTGAAGATTAAAAATTTTATGGAAGGCATAAACGGTGCATACCTCCGGGTTCCCCGGATCATCCTTTCGAATTCTCTGGGGATCGGTAACCATCATTCTCACCTTTTCCTTAATTTCCTGGGGTTCTGCCGACATGTTAATGGTATTACCGTAACTTTTACTCATCTTTCTACCATCAACCCCCGGGAGAAGCTTAACTGTATTTAAAAGGGTCCCGGGTTCAGGAAACACCTGGCCATAAAAATAGTTAAACCGGCGGGCTACTTCCCTGGTCAATTCAATATGGGGGGCCTGGTCTTCTCCCACCGGGACAACATCAGCCTTGTAAATAAGAATATCAGCCGCCTGAAGAAGGGGATAACCTAAAAACCCGTAGGTTGCCAGGTCCTTTTCCTTCAGCTGAACAATCTGATCTTTGTAGGTAGGACAGCGTTCCAGCCAGGAGAGGGGAGTTAGCATGGAAAGGAGAAGGTGAAGTTCTGCATGCTCTTTAACCTCCGACTGCCTGAATATAACACACTTTTCCGGGTCCAGGCCCGCGCTTAACCAGTCTATCACCATTTCTTTTATATTTCCCTTTACATCCCCCGGATTTTCATAATCGGTAGTCAAGGCATGCCAGTCAACCACAGAAAAATAACAGTGGTATTCCTCCTGTAATTTCACCCAGTTATCCAGGGCTCCCAGTAAGTTCCCGAGCTGTAGGCGCCCCGTGGGACGCATACCGCTTAAAATTACTCCCTTTTTTTCCATAAATAGATCTCCTCCATCTGTCTTCTAGATAAATATTCCAAAGAAAACATTAGATATTGTTGCCATAAAAAAGTAAATATAAGAAGCCAAAGGCCAAATTATCATTCCAAAAGCGCCGGTGAAAACTAAAAGAATTAACAACATGGGGCCAAACTGTTCCAGCTGGCGAAAATAATAATCATACCGGTAGGGCAACAAACCTGCCAGTATCTTTGAACCGTCCAGGGGCGGTATGGGCATTAAATTAAAAATAGCCAGCAAAATATTATAAGTTACCAGGGCTCCCACCAGGGATATTAAGACATCATTATAAAAAAAAGCAAAAATAAATCCCTGTACTATTAAAGCCACAAAAGCTAAAGCCAGGTTAACACCGGGTCCTGCCGCTGCCACCAGGAGCATACCCTGTTTCTTATCTCCCTGGAAATTCAAAGGGTTAACGGGAACGGGCTTGGCCCATCCAAATCCTGCAAACCACAACATCAATAAACCTATAGGATCCAGATGAACCATGGGATTTAAAGTCAACCTTCCCTGGAAGCGGGCAGTAGGGTCTCCCAATTGATTGGCTACATAACCATGGGCAAATTCATGAATAGTAAGTGCTATTAGTAAAGCAGGAATCCTGATGAGATAATTTCCAAGTTCCATAGACTAATCCCCCTCTCTTTTTTCTTCCATATATTTTATCACAAGTTTTAATTCATCGTCACGGTTTTTGACCTGTCTATCCATTTTAGCCTTTTTTAACTCCCGGAGAGCCTCCTTAAAAATTGGCCCAGGTTCATATCCCAGTTCCTTAAGGTCTTTGCCGGTTATGAGGGGGGATTCCTCCCTTAATCTTTCCAGGTATTCCTTTATATATCCCCACACTCTAAGGTTATTGGCGCAGGCACTAAAAAAAATCATGCTTTCCATAGGAAAGCCCTCTAAAAGCTCATAAACGGTGCTGGGCCGGACTCCCTTTACCGAAAGGGTTTTAACCACCCGGGGAGCCTCCTCCAGGGTCCTTCGTACGGTTCTTTTTACTTCCCTTCCTGCCCTCATCTTATAAAGAAGGGTAGGCACCCTTTCCACGGGAGTAAAATAGTAAATGGCACACAGGTAAGGGATAGATTTTCTTATCCTTTTCATTCCCAGCTCATGAATAAAATAATCGGTAACCTTATGGACCTCCTCCAGTAAATTAACTAGTTCTGGATTCAGTTCCGCCTGGGGGAACAAAAAGGTCCAGAGCTTAAGGTCCTGGAGCCTTTTTAAAACTTTCAGGGGATTTTCCTCCTGGAAGATAAGGCTTAACTCTTCAAATATCCTTTCCCTGCTTACTTTATTTATAACCCGGGTTTTCACTGCATTTTTTAGAAAACCCATAGTTTCTTCCTCAATGATAAAATTAAACCTCTGTTCAAAGCGAAGGGCCCTGAGAATACGCAAGGGATCCTCTACAAAGCTTAAATTGTACAGAACCCGGATAATTCCCAATCTTAAATCCCTTAAACCATCAAAAAAATCCAGGAGCCAGCCAAAATTTTCAACATTGAGTTGAAAAGCTAAAGTGTTTATGGTGAAGTCCCGGCGGTAAAGGTCCTGCTTGATGTTACTCAGTTCTACCTGGGGAAGGGCCCCCGGTTGAGCATAAAACTCCATTCTGGCAGTGGCCAGGTCTATCCTGAGCCCATCCCTTAGCACAATTTTAGCAGTACCAAACTGGTCAAAGGTAGTAAGCTTACCGTCCAAAAATTTATTAAGTTCCCGGGCAAATTCTATAGCATCAGGCTCCACCACCAGGTCTATATCATAGTTTTCTCTACCCAGAATCAAATCCCGGACAAAGCCACCCACGGCAAAAACTTTGCGGTTGGTATAGTCTCCCTTTTGTCCCAGCAAAAAAAGAAGTCCCTGGATTCTTTTGGGTAAACGATTATTAATCAGATAGGTCAAATCATTCAAGGTCTCCAACTCTTCATCCTTACCTCCTCGGGTGGCCGCTCCTTCACCTTCTCTATGATGCCTGACTTTAATAACGTTGGTCCTGGTTACAATTCCTAAAATCCGTCCCTTTTCATCAGTTACAGGCAGCCGTCCCAGATCCTTGTTTACCATTATTTCTTCTATATCCTTAAAGGGAGTATCCGGCCTTACTGTTTCCACCTTGCTGGACATATAAGCTTTAACGGGAGCGTGTCCCAAACCGTGCCGCTTAGCCTTTTCCAGGTCATTCCTAGATATAACCCCTAACAGCTTTCCTTTATCGGTAATGGGCAAACCACTGTGGCCGTATGTTACTAAAAGTGACCAGGCCTCTTCCACGGTGTCTTTGGGAGATATACTCCTAACCGGGTAAGACATTATATCTAGGGCCGTTACCGCCGGCTTCATTTTTTTATTTAAATCCCCCAGGATACTATTTTTTGTCTCCTGGAGGCTTTTATCCCTAACCACGGCAGAAGCTGCCCTTTCATGGCCCCCACCACCATAGGGTTCAAATAGTTTCTTCAGGTTAATCCTATCAGTTTTGCACCTTCCTACCAGGTGTACCCTGTCTTCCATTTTTACAATAAGGATTATAAGGTCTACATTTTCAATATCCATAAGCCGGTTGCTTACAAAGGACAGGCCCCTTATTTCCTCCTCCATTTCTCCAAGGGAGATGGCAGCTCTAAGGCCCTGGAATTCATGGATTTCCGTACTATCCATTAAAAATTCCAGCAAATATTTTTGCTTTTCAGTAAGGGGGCGCCCTATAAAATTTCTGATAACATTAAAATCCATGCCCTGTTCCGCCAGGTATTTTAAGGCTCCAATTTCCCTCTGGGTGGTAGTAGAAAAAGTAAAACAACCTGTATCCTCATACAATCCCAGGGCAAACAGGGTGGCTTCCTCAGGGGTAATTTTGATATTTCCCCTGATAATAATTTCCAACAGAATGGTAACAGTAGCTCCCGTCTTTTCAGCGAACTTTTCTGCATTTTCTATCGTGTCTTCAAAACTATCCCCGTGATGATCGTAAACAATCTTACGGGGAATATTATCCAGGTGGTGGGTCAGTAGGCCCAGGCGAGAAGCCTGCTGGGTATCTACAATCACCAGTTCTTCAACTTTATCCAGGTCAACCTGGGAGAGCTTTTTAAAGGGAAAAATATTTTTATATAAGGAAACAAATTCCTTGACATTTTCATTTACCCTGCCGGGAAGGAGCATTATTGAATCAGGATATATTTTACTGGCAGCCACCAGGCTGGCTAATCCATCAAAATCTGTATTAATGTGGGTAGTAATTACCCGCATTTTACACCCTCTCCCCGTTTTTTGTACAAACTTAATTATACCATATATTTGTAAAGCTAAAAAGGAGCAAATTAAACTGCTCCTTTTAATTCCTGGTTATACTTTTTCTGAGACAGGAGGTCCAGGAAGGCCTCCAGCCGGGTAACAAAACCCGCCTTTCCCGAATGTTCATCCAGGGAAAAGGATATAAGGGGAATTTTATAGTCCTTGCTCACTTCCGGCAAAATGCTCTGGGCCACTATTTCCGGGGTACAGGTGAAGGGCAGGATATGAACAACTCCATCAAAATTATCCCGGGAATATAAAATGGTTCTACCTACCGACTCCAGGCCGTGGCCCCCTACAAAATGATTAAGATAGCCCTGGGCAACTTTTTTAATCTCTTCACCCTCCCTGGACCTGAAAGCTTTGGGAAATAAGTGTTCTTTTATCCAGTGGCCCAGGTATATGCTCCTGTCCACCTCTACTCCCATTTCACCCAAAGTTTTCTCTATATCCAGGTTAGCGTAGGGCTCTAAAACCATATATATTTCCCCTACTATACCAATCTTTAAAGGAGGCCGGTCCAGGGTCTTTTTATCTACAGAATTTAAAAGTTCCTTTCCCTTATCCAGGGACCAGGTAATATCTTCGTGGGTTCTAGCTTTTACAATTAGCTTTTGGGCCCTCTCATAAAGAACAGTGGTTGCTCCCTTTTTTTTCTCGTAGGGTCTAATTTTGAGGGACATTTCATGGAGAACATCCAGGGCTAAAACCTGTTTCCAGGCAATATTTATCACCTCCCAGATTTCTGACCAGGAACGGTGATTGCCCAATCTTTTAATGTTAGCCAAAAGGCCCCATAAACTGCCCTGAGGAGGTTCCAGAACAATCAATTCAAAGTTATATCCCAGATCTGTTAGGATTTCCCTCTGCACCTCAGCATAATAACCAAAACGGCAGGGACCAACCCCTCCTGCCATTATAATAGTATCTGCCCCATTTTCCAAGGCCTCTATAAAGTTTCCTATGTTAACTTTAAGGGGGAAACAGGCAAACTCAGGAGAATGGCGAACTCCTAAAGTAACGGTTTTTTTAGTAATAGAAGGGGGCACCACCACCTCCTGGCCAAGTTCTTCAAAAATAGTTTTTAAAGGAACTGCCAGAGAACCCATATGGGGAAATGTAATTTTCATGTTACTTTACCACCCCTTTTTTATGCCGATTCCTTCTTAAATTTCACCATATCTACAAAAGCCTCCAGGCGGGTTAATATACCCGCCTCCCCTGAATGTTCATCCAGGGTCAAGAAGAGGAGGGGGATATTCCTGTGCCTTTTATAAATCCTTTCCACCAGCTCACCGATTAAGGAATCAGGCCCGCATCCAAAAGAAACTACCAGGACCACCCCATCTATTTTTTCTTTATCAAGGAGATAAAGGGCTGAACCCATGATCTCCTTTCCAAAGGTCCAGAAAATATCCTTTCTTAAATTTTTGATCCCTTCCATCTGGGCAGAGGGGGAAATCATTTCCCTGGTTATAATTTTTACCCCCATTTTTTTAAGCTTACCGTATATATCCATGCTGATATATGGATCATTAAGGTTGTAGGAATGACCTAAAACCGCTATACGCAAGTTCTCCTCTACCGGGAGCTTTCCTTCACCCAGGGAAATGGCAGCCTCTTTCTTCTCTCTGTTTTCCCCTTCCCCCCTTTCAAGGCAGTCTAAAGGAGTAAATCCAGCAAGCATTTTTTCCTCATATCTTTTAAGCTCCTTCACAGCCTTCCGGTAAGCCAGGCAAATTTTGAAGGGATTAATGGTAAACTTCCTCCCCAGGGCATAAAGATCTTTATAAAACTCCCTCTTTTTCCTGGACAAATCCATTTTAAAATCCAGGAGGGGAGGAAGTTCTTCCATAAGGCTTTCAACCATATTGGGAAGCCCCAGGAACTTGGGACATAAATATCTCTTCTTTTCCACGCTGACCAGGCGTGGAACAAAGAGATAATCAATGCCTTTATTTTTCAGGTTGTCCACATGTCCGTAAAAAAGCTTAACTGGCAAACAGGTTTCATCCAGCGCCACCTTGACTCCGGAATCCAGTATGGTCTTGGTAGTCTTATCGGACAATACAACCTCCAAGCCCAGTTCCTCAAAAAATTTTTTCCAGGCGGGATAATAATCATAATATAAAAGGGCTCTAGGAATTCCTATGGCAGGCATTTAAAAAACCTCCTTCCTTTAAAACTCTTTTTAAGAGTTTTCCTCGGGAAGCCTGTCGGTATCCCCTGGATCTAAGATGCTAGGCCTGATACTCTTTATAGGCACAGGACGCCTTACAATTACATCCAGTAAAGCCTGGGCGTTAAAGGGAATTAAAGGCCATAAGTAGGGTATATTAAAAGATTTGGTAAAAGCCATATTTAAAAAGACCAGAATGGTTCCCCCGATAAAACCAGCAAGTTTGAAATAACCTGTAGTGAGGAGTAAAAACAGGTGAATTATCCGGGTAGAAAGGCTCAATTCCCAGCTGGGAGTTGAGAACATTCCCACCGCCATTATGGCAATGTAAAGAATAACCTCCGGGGCAAATAACCCTACCTCCACAGCTATTTCCCCCACCAAAATAGCCCCAATAAATCCCAGGGCCGTAGATATGGGAGCGGGAGTATGAATAGTAGCCATGCGAATTAGATCAATACCCAGATGGGCAAGTACAAACTGCAGGGTAAGGGGAACGTTACCCGCGTCATTAGGACCTATAAATTCGAGGCCGGGAGGTAAAAGGCCCGGCTCCAGGGAAATTAATAACCATATAGGGCTGAGAAAAATAGCCGCAAACAGTCCCATAAAGCGAACCCACCGGATGTAAATGCCGCTTACCAAATCCTGCCTGTACTCTTCAGCGTGTTGAACATGATGGAAGAAAGTAACAGGCGCTATCATAGCCGCTGGGGAAGTATCCACAAATACTACTACATGGCCTTCCAGCAGGTGTATGGAGGCCACATCGGGCCTTTCGGTGTATCGTACCTTAGGGAAAATACCGTATTTCCCTTCGGTAATAAACTCCTCCACGGACTTTTCCGCCATGGGTAGGCCATCTATTTTAATCTTCTCCAGGCGGGACTTTACCCTATCCAGGACTTCCTGGTTAACTATATCGTTAATATAAATTAGGGCCACATCAGTTTTGGAGCGCTGTCCAATCTGAACAATCTCCGCTCTTAATCCCGGGTCCCTCAATCTTCTTCTTATCAAGGCTACATTAAACACCAGGGTTTCTACAAATCCATCCCGGGAGCCCCGGGTCAATTTTTCGATATCGGGCTCTTCAGGTTCTCTAACGGGATATTCCCTGGTATCTAAAACAATTCCCTTTTCTTCACCATCAATAAGCAAAACAGCAGGACCTGCAAGAACCTCTTTAATAACGTCATCCAGTTCCTCTACTTCGCTTAAATCCATGTAAGGAATCCTTTCTTTAAAAATCTTTTGAAAGGGCCTAACACATATTTCTTCCCGATGGCTGGCAATCAAGGACTGCATAATTAAGGTAATCAGGTCCCCATTAGTAAAGCCATCAATAAAGATAAGAGCTACATTTTTGCCTCCAATCTTAAACTGGTGTATTATTACATCAAAACTCACTCCTACCCCTAATTCCTTTTCAATATAGCTTAGATTGTCCTCCAACTTTTTTCTTATTTTTTTATCCTGGTCTAATTTCTTTGCATCCATATAATTTTCCTCTACTGCCCCTTACCTTACAAATTATACAATACTTGCCTGGCAAAGAGTTATATTTTAAAAAAATCTTAATAAAATGATACTTATCTTAACCCTTTGATAAAC
>SKLX01000064.1 GCA_007121375.1 Bacillota bacterium
CACCTGGTTTTGAAAAATCCTGCAAAAATTTTCACTCAGGATAAAAGTTGTACATTCCCCAACCTTACCCTGGTCAGCCCTGCTTCCCGGGCCGCTTCCCTGCACTCCTCCGCCTGGCGCCGGGAGGTAGTGGGCAGGTCATACAGCAGGTGACAAGGATAAAAGGCCAACCCAGTCGGCCACACAGTTGCTAGGCAGGGGATCATGGTACCAGGTTACCACCCCTTTGTTTCGTGTTCCCGCCAGATTGACCAGCCCCCCTCCCTGGTTTGTCCTTAAACCGCAGTACCCCTTCTCCTTATATTAAAATAACGGCCCCTGTTATAGAGGCCGCTTTTTAAGCCATAAATACTATGAAATTGGGCTATTCAGCTTTAGCCAGGGCATCTTCTACTGCTTCAAAAAGAGCCTCGCTGCTGTAAGTAGCCCCTGAAACCACATCTATCCCTTCAGTAGACTGATTCTCAATAATTTGGGGAATAAGTTCATCGAAAGCCGGGTCAACTACCTCTTCCGTTTCATTATGCTCCACGTCAATATCAACAATTAAACCGTCTTCCATAGTTACTTCCACGTATACCATGTCGTGGGCTCCTTCTGCCTCACCTGTGAAAACATCCCTTTCCTCCGGCTCTTCAGGCTCTTCAGGCTCTTCAGGTATTACCGGCTCCTCGGGCTCTTCGGGCACCTCCGGGTCCTCCGGAGCACACCCCATACCAAAGGCCATTGCCCCTATCATCATTATCACCAGCAGGTAAATCAACAATCTATGCTTTTTCATTTTTTTCCACCTCTTTCATTATTATGATTATGCTTACTTTAATAAAAGGAATAACCTCGCTCCTGGTTTATTAACCAGCGATGTCAAAACTATCATAAGTTTCCACCGGTTCTTCCCATTCTACCTCCACATTTTTTACCCTGGCCTGGGGAGGTCCTGATTCCGTCCACCTGAGGACTGCTTCTACATTTTCTTTAGTTCCCTGTAAAAGGGCTTCTACTCTCCCATCAGGTAGATTCCTGGTCCATCCGCATACCTGGTTTTCCAGGGCTTTCCTCTGGAGACTGCCCCGGTAATAAACACCCTGGACCAGGCCGGATATGAAAACGTGAGCATTTACCAGTTCCATTGCTCCCCTTTTCACCTCCTTGACCGAAAAATTCTCCATGACATTGCCTCTTACCTGCCATGTTTGACATTTTTAATAATTTTTTAACTTTTACATAAGAAACAGGGAGGCTCCTGTTTCTTCCTGGATACGCAAGTAGGAATGGCCCCGCAGGTCCTTCCCCTGAAAATCAAAGGGATCTTCCGGAAGGATAATGACCCGGGGCTTTACTTTTTCAGCCTCAATAACTTTAAGAAAATCCTGGACAACCAGCAGTCCGGCACTCATAATGCTGCCGCCAAAGAAACTGTTAGGAACGGATACCACCTTAACCTGGTCACCCTCCTTACTAATATCCTCTACCAGGCCATTAATAAGGGAAAAAGCCAGTAGAGAAGTCATAACCAGGGTCCTTTTTTTTCGGCAGTTTTCCACCGTTTTCAAAAACCTGTCCCTGGTATATTCATCCATGTCCTGGTACACTACAAACCCGGGGGATTCTCCCGCTCCTTTCTCCAGCCTAATCCTTTTCTCTTCTTCTCCCCGGGTAAAAGTAATAAGGGGAGATTTTTCCTTGCAGACCCTTTGAAAGGCTTCCTTCCTGCTTTTAATTCTTTTGTTTCCTGCGGCTAAAATAATGTCACCCTCCCGGAGCCCGGCTTTATCTCCGGGAGTATCCTTTATGACCCCCTCCACCCGGGCATCTAAATCCTTCAGGTAAGGAGGCTCCAAAAGAAGGGGCACAGTCAAAACTTCCCGCAAGTCCTCTACAAAATAGCCCAGCTCCTTCCAAAGGGAAGGATCAAAAACCAGGGAAGAGGGAGCCAACTGGGTAAAGCCGGGGAGAAAGAGCCTCAGGGTCCTGGCCCCTTCCTTTTCCAAAAAGAAAAGGGTCTTTTTTAACTCCTCCCACCCCGTTAGATGGGGAAGGGCTACCACACTTCCATGGAAACCTATGTCAAACCTTTTAAAAGACTTTATAGTGTTTAGGGCCCCCTGGGGATGCCTGTCCCCCAGGAACTTCTCCCTCAAGGAAGGGGTGGAAATATTCAAAGATATAACCATTTCCAAAGGCTTTATCTGACTTAGGTAATCTAAGGTAGGCTCCTCCAGGAGGGAGCCATTGGTGGTAATCTGCAAGGGAGTATGGGGAAACTCCCGGCGGAGTTCTGTCAGGACCTCTCTGATGTAAGGATAACAAAAGGGTTCTCCCTCCATTATTTTAGAAGCCGACTCTCCAATAATTATTTTTTCCCGGGGAGATAAAAAAGAAAAAGTTTCTACAACCTGGGAAGGTTTTAATTCGGGAAGATGATAGGCATGGGTGCCAGGCGGATTTTGTCGATGGCTACAAAAAATGCAGCTTAAGTTGCAGCGGGAGGTGAGGGGAAGTATGTTATGGTGACTGGCTCCATAAAAAAGGAGAGAAGGTAAAAGACTACCTGCTCTCACTGTGTACCTTCTCCAGTTTACCCGCCAGGGTATAGGCAACCCTCCATATATCTCCCGCTCCCATAGTGATTATCATATCCCCGGGCCTCACAATCCTAAAAAGGTATTTTTCAATTTCTTCTATGCTGTCCAGGAGTATAACATCCCGGTCTTCTTCTTCCCGGATTCTTTCCACCAGGAGGTCACTGCTGACTCCTCCCATGGGCTTTTCCCCTGCAGAATAGATGGGGCTAATGACCACCACATTCGCCTCCCCAAAGGACCTGACAAAATTATTAAAAAGATAATAAGTTCTACTGTAGCGATGGGGTTGGAAAACAGCAATAACCCTCCTTTTGGCCCAGGAACGGGCGGCCGCCAGGGTCGCCCGGATCTCAGTAGGATGATGGGCATAATCATCTACGATGGTAATGCCTTCTCCCTCATAAACGATCTGAAACCTTCTTTTAGCTCCTTTAAACTCTTTTAATATTTCAGCCACCCTTTGAAAATTTACTCCCAGGAGTCGGGCCACGGCTATAGCAGCCAGGGCATTGTAGACATTATGTTCCCCGGGAACATTTAGTTCAACCCGGCCCATGTTAACCCCTTTAAAATAAACATTAAAGGCAGAACCCCCGTCTTTGTAATATATTTCTGCTGCCAAAAAATCGGCGGCTTTTTTTATACCATAGGTTATGCACTCCAGGTCATATTTCTCCCTCATTGTTTTCAGGTGGGGATCATCAGCACATATTATGGCCATTCCTCCCTCCTTAATGTTTAGCAGGAACTTTTCATAGGTTTCCTTAATTTTTTTAAAGCTGCCCCCATAATGCTCCAGGTGATCTGCCTCCACGTTAGTAACTATTGCCACCGCAGGCTTATACCTTAAAAAAGAATGGTCACTTTCACAGGCTTCTGCCACCAGGTAATGACTTTTCCCCAACCTGGCATTTCCATCAAAATCTGTAAGCTCTCCACCAATGACAGCTGTAGGATCCAGCCCAGCCTTTTCCATGACCAGGGAGAGCATGGAGGTGGTAGTCGTTTTCCCATGGGTCCCTGCCACAGCAATTCCATACTTACTGTTTATCAAATAAGCCAGGAGTTCCGAGCGGTGCCACAGGGGAATTCCCTTTTCCCTGGCAGCCATAATTTCCGAGTTGGCTGAAGGGATAGCCGTGGAATAAACAACAAGGTCAGCACCCTTTATATTATCGGGCCCGTGGAAATAGTCTATTTTTACTCCTATATCCTCCAGCTTACGGGTTATCTGGGATTCATTTAAATCAGAACCCGTTACCATATAGTTCATCTGGAGCATTATTTTAGCCAGGGCACTCATGCCGTAGCCCCCTATGCCTACAAAGTGCACCCTCTTAAAGGTTTCCACCCAATCATTCCTTTCATAAATCATTTACCATGCAAAAAAACAATAAACCTGTACCTCTATCTTATTTGTTATAAACTATTATATAACCTTTTTAAATTTTTTACATTATTTTTAAAATATTTAGGAAAACTTATTATGTAAAAAGAAAAACCCCGAATTTTGTTTGAAATGATAACAAAATTTTATACTTATGGTAATCTGATATGGACTTAATCCACAGTGTCCACATAGTTATCCACAGGCCAGAAAGGCAGTTATCCTGAATCCATATTTTTATCCACAATATCCACACTAAGGTAACATAAATAATTTATAAAGTGAACCTCCCATCAAAGGCCCATTTATAAAGAAGAAATCAGCTGCAAGCCAGGTACCGCATTCAAATCCAGGGAAGCAAAATCCTCCCGGAGGTACTGGTAATAACCGACACAGGCTACCATGGCTGCATTATCGGTACACAGGCTCAGAGGCGGGAAAAAGAGACGGTAACCTTTCTCCCGGGCCTTCTGTTCCAGGGACAAGCGCAGGGCCTGATTGGCCGCCACCCCTCCAGAAAGGCTTATGGTCCTTACTCCCTTATCCCGGGCAGCCGCCAGGGTTTTTTCCACCAGGACTTCCACCACCGCCTCCTGAAAACTTGCTGCCAGATCAGGAATATTAACCTTTTCTCCCTTAAGCTTTTGTCGATTTAAATGGTTTAATACCGCTGATTTCAAACCGCTAAAGCTGAAATCATAACTCCCCTCCTCCAGGTAAGCCCGGGGAAAAGGAATAGCCAGGGGGTTTCCTTTTTTCGACAAATTATCTATAACAGGACCCCCGGGATAACCCAGTTCCAGGGAGCGGGCTATTTTATCAAAAACTTCCCCTGCCGCATCGTCCCGGGTCCTTCCCATGATTTCCATTTTCCCATGATCTTCCATATAAACCAGGTTGGTATGTCCCCCCGAAACTATTAAGGAAACTAGGGGAAAGGGAAGGTCACCATGGGCCAGGAAGTTGGCGTACATGTGACCTTCAATATGGTTTACTGCTATAAGGGGGAGATGGCAGGTATAAGCCAGGGCCTTGGCGGTGGACACCCCTATAAGGAGAGCACCCACCAACCCGGGACCGTAGGTAACCCCAATGGCTGACAGATCAGAAAAATTCAGGTCAGCCTCCTCCATGGCCTCTTCTATTAGGGCATTTATTATCTCCAGGTGCCTTCGGGAGGCCACCTCTGGAACCACTCCGCCAAACCTTTCATGAAGGTCCATCTGGGAGGATACCAGGCTGCTCAGGATTTCCCTTCCCTCTGCTACCAGGGAAACCGCCGTGTCATCACAGGAGGTTTCTACCCCTAATATTATTATATGTTCCTTCTTCACCATATCCCTCCCCTTGTTCCTCTAACATCCTTCAATTATTATTTTCCTCTTTGTTTTTCTCTAACTCCTCCAGGTAACCGTAAAGCTTGTTCAAGGCCTGGTCCAGTTCTTTGCTCTTTTCTTGAAGTTCTTCATCCTGCAGGTTTCCCTTTTCTTTAAAAATCTCCTCAAGTTCCATCTTCAGCTTTTCGATGACTTCTTTAATGTTTTTTTTGTTCAACTGTATGCACCTCCGACAGTTATTCTTGCCGGAGGTGAAAAAATAATGCAGGGGATAATTGTGCCCCTCAATTTTTATGTTCATAATTGAATGTAATAAATCTTTTCTATCTTGACCCCTTTCCTTTCAATAACTCAAGAATCCCTCTCCTCCTTCAAGCACAAATACATCAGCAGGGCATCCTCGCTGCCGTAATAGTTCCTTCTCACACAGTCCACCTTAAAACCCCTTCCCTGATAGAGCTTCCGAGCAGCAAGGTTGGATACCCTAACCTCTAAGGTAATCTTCTCCAATCCCCTTTCCCAGGCCTCCTGTATTAATGTTTTTAGGAGAGTTTTGCCATACCCTTTGCTCCGGAAGGAAGTATGGACCGCCAGGTTAGTGATATGGGCCTCCTTCATAAAAACCCACATACCGCCATAGGCTATTATTTTCTCCTCCTGCTTCATCACCAGGTAATGGGCAAAGCGGTTATCTTTAATTTCGGCAATAAACAGATAAAGGGACCAGGGACTGGGGTAGGACTGCCTCTCTATCTCCATTACCTCCAGCAGGTCCTTTAACTTCATGGGTTCAATTAAAAGCTCCTTCTGTTTCAAAGGTTTCAACCCCTTTTTTGCCTTTCTTCCCACCGGACTTCCGCTTCAGAACGCCGTAAGTACAGAGGCTGCAGATTTTTATAACTATCCCTGTAAATTTCCCCTCCTGCCAGCAGTTCTTCCCTACCCAGCTGGGCAACCAGGGCACCCCGGTTAATCCTTAAGGAAGGAGGAGCCCAGGAGGCCCTGCCTCCCAGGGCCTTCCTTATAATATCTCCATATCTTTCCAGACCATCTCCTAAAAATATAACCCTCTCCCCAGGTTTTTCCTTTAATAAATCCAGGACCTCTTCCAGGGGCGCCGCCATATAATCGGACAATCTTTCCATTTTCTCCCCGGAAAAACGGTAAAGACAGGTATAAACTTCCTGGCGCCTTGCATCCAGGAGGGGGCAGATTATTCCCCCAGCATAGGGGAACTGGGCTGCCAGGATATCCAGGGTTGGAACTCCCACCAGGGGTAATTTTAACCCCTGGGCCAAGCCTCTGGCCGTGGCCACCCCAATCCTTATTCCGGTAAAGGAACCGGGACCGCTGGTAACAGCAATTCCCTCCAGGGATTCACTGTCCAGATGGCTATCCTGAATCAGGTCTGCTATTAGGGGCATCAACCTTTGGGAGTGGGTTTTTTTAATATTTAAGGTGTATTCTCCTATTATCTTCTCGGAATCAGCCAGGGCTACACTGCATACCAGGGTAGCCGTATCAATCCCCAGAACCAACATTTTTTTTCAACTCCTCCACAGCCTGGACAAACCTTTTACTCCGGGGCTTAAAGACTATGCGCCGGGTATCGGTATCAGAAATCTTTTCCTGCAGCCGGTGAAAATAAACAATCAGACAGCAGTAGGGCAAATAATCCTCAATCTTTTCTGCCCATTCGATAATCGTTACCCCTTCACCATAAAAGTATTCTTCATAGCCCAGGTCCAGAAGTTCTTCCGGGTCATCCAGCCGGTAAACATCAAAATGATAAAAGGGAAGCCCCCCTTCATACTGGTTTATAAGGGTAAAGGTGGGACTGGTAACATAGTCTTTAACCTTCAGTCCCTCTGCCACCCCCTGGGTAAAAACAGTTTTACCCGCACCCAGGTCTCCCATAAGGCCTACTACATCACCCTTTTTCAGAAGTTTACCTAAATGAAACCCTAGTCTTTTGCTTTCTTCAGCGCTCTTTGTAGTTATTTCCAGCATAAGCCCCTCCATTGAATTCGTGTCTTAAAAACTTAAAAGTGGGTGTAGCCTTTCCGGGAAAAATTTCTTTCTTCCCCTTCTTTATCCAGGTACTTTATCCCTTCCTCAGGAGGGGTAATTTCTCCAATTATATTAAGGGGGACCTGAAATTCATGGGCCAGCTCCTTAAGCTTTTCCTGGCCCACGGGTTTTAGAGTAAATAACAGTTCATAATCTTCCCCTCCCCCCAGGGCATACTCCAGGGGATCATTCCCCAGAAAGGAGGAAGCTTTCTCAAGGGCGGGGCCCAGGGGAACCCGGTCCAGGTAAACCTTGGCCCCCACCTGGCTGGCCCGGGCAATCTCCCCCAAGTCCTTAATTATACCATCACTTAAATCAATCATGGAGGTGGCCAGGTGAGATTGAACTATCTTGCGGGCTTCCTTTAAACGCAGGGGAGGTTCCAGGTGGGATTTAATCAAGGACTGGAACCGGGAGGCATGACCTTTGTCCCTTTCCTTTCCTTCCCCTACCTCCTGCATTAGCAAGTCCAGACCTGCCGCCGAGGATCCCAGGTTACCCGTCACCCCAATAAGGTCCCCGGCCTCTGCTCCAGAACGTAAAATGAGGTTTTTTTCCTCCACTTCTCCCAGGAGGGTGACGCTTATAATAATTCCCCGGGGGGAATTTACCGTATCTCCTCCAATAAGGTTTATGAAACATATACGGCAGAGTTCACCCATCCCCTGGTATATCTCCTCCACCGTCTTTAACTCCGTATCCGGAGGGAAACCTACAGCCGTAACCAGGTGCCGGGGAATTCCCCCCATAGCAACTATATCGGAAATATTTACCGCCAGGGCTTTCCTTCCCAGCTGGTAAGGGGTAAGGAAATGGGTTAAAAAGTGAACCCCCTCCACCAGGATATCCTTGGTTACCAGGGTCAACCTGTCAGCATCAGGGAGGGGAGAAAGGACAGCCGTATCGTCTCCAATACCCACCCGAACCCCTTCCCCCTGGTAGGGAAACTGCCGGGAGATCCTTTTAATTAATTCCACTTCTCCTAAATTAGATATCAGCATATATTATTTACCTTTCCTGCCTGCTTAATGTATTGCTGGCAAATGAAACCTTGTTATATTATAACATATTAGAGGCACACATCCACACCTGAACCCAGGTATTTTGATACCAGTTCCAGGGCGCAGTATTCGCCGCACATGGAACAGGTTTCCTTCCTCTCAGGGTTTTTCTTCTCCCATATAAACCGGGCCCGGGCAGGATTTAAAGCCAGAGAAAACTGCTTATTCCAGTTCAAGTTTCGCCGGGCCCGGGCCATATCTGCATCCTTTTCCCGGGCCCCCTCTACCCCTTTTACCAGGTCTGCTGCATGGGCCGCGATGCGGGCTACCGTGACCCCTTCCCTGACCTCTTCCTGGTCAGGAAGTCCCAGGTGCTCCGCAGAAGTCACATAACATAGAAAGTCAGCCCCTGAGGCCGCTGCCACCGTGCCTCCGATAGCGGAAACAATATGATCATAACCGGGAGCAATATCTGTCACCAGGGGACCTAACACATAAAAGGGTGCCTCCTTGCAGATTCTCTTTTGAAGTTCCACATTAGCAGGTATCTGGTCCAGGGGGACATGGCCCGGACCTTCTACCATCACCTGGACCCCCCTTTGCCGCGCCCTATCCACCAGTTCTCCCAGGATAATGAGTTCCTGAACCTGGGGGCGATCGGTAGCATCCTCCAGGCATCCCGGCCGAAAGCCGTCTCCCAGGCTGAGGGTCACATCATATTCCCGGGCAATATCCAGGAGCCTGTCATAATGGCTGAAGTAAGGATTTTCCTTTCCCTGCTGGAGCATCCAGGCTGCGGTGATAGCCCCTCCCCGGCTTACCAGGGGCAGGATTCTCTCTTGGCTTTTAAGGCGCTGGAGGGTCTCCCGGGTTACCCCACAGTGAAGGGTCATAAAGTCCACCCCTTCCCTGGCCTGGTCTTCAACTACTTCCAGGAATTCTTCCTCATTCATGGAAACCAGGTCACCGTATTTTTCCCGGGAACGGGAGGCCAGCTGGTATAAGGGTACAGTCCCCACAGGTACAGGACAATGCTCCAGGACCTTCCTCCTTATCTTTTCTATATCAGGACCCGTGGACAGGTCCATAACAGCATGGACTCCCGCCTCCAGAGCTGCCTCCAGCTTTTTGATCTCCTCCTCTCCCCGGGGAAAGTCAGGAGAATTACCTATATTGGCATTTACCTTGGTCCTTAATCCCTTACCAATACCCTGGGGATCCAAATTCTGATGTAGGGGATTTGCCGGTATTACTATTTTTCCCCGGGCGACTCCTTCCTTTATTTTTTCCGCCTTAATACCTTCTTTTTCTGCTACCCTTTCCATTTGGGGAGTAATTATCCCCTCCCGGGCTTTTAACAACTGGGTCATATCAATATCCACTCCCATTCCTTAACATAATTTCTTTTATCCTTATTAAAAAACCGTGGAAATTGATCTCCACGGTCTGAAAAACCTTAAAAATCACCTTCCCTTCGCTGGTATTAACCAGGCGGGGCCTCCCCTAAAAAGACCCGCTCAACAGGTTCAAAGGGTTGGAAAGCTTCATGGCGCTTTTCCTCTCAGCCTCCGCTTGGAAGCACCCCCGGGTATTAAATTATCCCTTAATTATATTAGCCCTTACACTCCTCAGTCTTATTTTGTTTCCTGGTCAATCCACTCTAAAAATTCCTGGCTTCCCCCTTCCAGTTTCCAGGTAACAATACAGGGCACATCATAAGAATGATTTTCCTTAACAGTTTCTACAAGCTTATCCACCATTGGGGTCCTGGTTTTTCCTACCAGGAGCACCTCTTCTTCCCACTGGGCTTCTCCCTCCCAGTAGAAAAAAGACTTTATCGAGGGAAAAACATTTACACACGCTGCCAGCCTTTTCTCAATTATAATTTTAGCCAGCTTTTCTGCTTCTCCGGCATCCCCGGCAGTAATATAAAACATGGATCTGCTCATAACAATGTCCCCCCAGTAAAGATTTAATTTACTTTATGTCCTTGAGCACCTTCTCCAGGGTGCTGGTAAACCTTTTATTCTCTTCCATGGTACCGATGGTAACCCGGATATAATCGGGATGTCCGAAAATGTCCCCCGTCCTGACAATAACTCCTTCCTGGAGCATATTCTGGAACAACTCCTGGGAATCTACCCCGACCTGCAAAAATATGAAATTGGACTGGGTGGGGACATAAAAGAGGCCCTTTTCATCAAACCAGCGATAGAGGTATTCTTTCCCTTCCCGATTTCCTTCAAGGCTCCTTTTAACATGGTCTTCATCTTTCAAGGCAGCCAGGGCCCCCACCTGGGCCAACATATTAACATTAAAGGGTTCCCTGACCCGGTTGAGGGCAGAAATTACCCGGGGTTTAGCCACACCATAACCAATCCTCTGGCCTGCAATCCCGTATATTTTAGAAAAAGTCCTCAGGGTAATTACATTTTGCTCCTCTCCCACATATTCCAGGGTTTCCGGGTAATCCTCATGGTCCACATATTCATAATAGGCTTCGTCAAAAACCACCAGGATCTGAGGGGGCAGCTTCTTCAAAAACTGCTCCATCTCCTTTTTGGTTACTATGGTCCCTGTAGGGTTGTTGGGGTTACATACAAATATTATCTTGGTTTTTTCCGTTACCGCTTCTCCCATAGCCTCCAGGTCATGGGTGAAGTCCTTTAAAGGAACAAAAACACAGTTGGCCGCCATAATTTTTCCTACAAATTCATACTCGGAAAAGCTGGGCCGGGCAATAATTACCTCATCTTCCGGGTTCAAGAAAGTCTCCGCTATAAGCTTGAGGATTTCATCAGACCCGTTTCCTACTATGATATTATCCATTTCCACCCCTATCTTTCCCGCCAGGGCTTCCCGGAGGTAAAAACAATTGCCATCGGGATACAGGCTTACTTTAGGCAAGGCTTCCTTCATAGCTTCTAAGGCCTTGGGAGAAGGGCCGAAAGGGTTCTCATTGGAAGCCATCTTAATTATGTTAGTAATGCCCAGTTCCCTTTCCACTTCTTCAATAGGTTTTCCCGGTATATAGGGCTTGATATCAAATATATTCTGCCGGGCAATATCTTCTATCATTTTTTAACCCTCCTAGATCTTTCTTTTATCTATAACTCTCTGGGCCTTCCCCTCACTGCGGGGAATAGTCTTGGGCTCCACAAGCTTTATTCGAGCAGATATACCTAAAATGCTCTCTATTTTATGGCTGATGGTCCTTTCCAGGCCCTCCAATCCCTTAATCTTATCGGAAAACATTTTGTCGGAAACCTCTACCAAAACCTCCAGGAAGTCAAGGCTGCCGTGACGGTCCACAATCAGCTGGTAATGGGGCTCCGTCTCTCCAATATCCAAAAGGACAC
>SKLX01000201.1 GCA_007121375.1 Bacillota bacterium
GAACAGGGAAAAGGATACACTCCTTCTTCCCTGGTAGACTCCTTTGATGACCCTCACCTGAAAAATATTATTACTAATTTAACCATGGGGGAAGATTCTAATCCGGAAAACAGAAAGAGAATTGTGGAAGATTGTATTATCAGGATTAAAAGACATCAGCTGGCTTTAGAAAGGAAAGAAATAGAGAAAAAAATAAACCAGCTTGAAAAAGGCAAAGACTCAGGGGAAATTAACAAGCTTCTGGAAGAGTGGTCAAAGCTGAAGCGTCGTGAAAAAGAACTTGTGCCTTATAGAAGGGAGCAGTTGTAATGAAAGAAAGAGATAGAAACCTTAAGGATATACAGAATGGTCTGGTAGAAACAGGGAAAAAAAGGGGCAAGCTGACTTATAGAGAAATCATGGAATATTTACAGGATTTTGAACTTAGTTCGGAAGAGATAGATGATTTCTATGATAAACTGGCCAACCAGGGAATTGATGTTGTAGATGAACTAAGTAATGTGGAGGGGAAGGAGGATGTTCCCGCTCCTGTAGACAAAGAAGAATTAGATGAAACCCTTGATCTAACAGTGCTGGAAGGAGTCAGTGTTAACGACCCTGTAAGAATGTATCTAAAAGAGATTGGTAAAGTTCCTCTTCTTACCTCGGAGGAGGAAGTTCATCTGGCAAAAGCCATGGAAAAAGGCGATGAAGAGGCCAAAAGGAAGCTGGTGGAAGCAAACCTGCGCCTGGTGGTAAGTATTGCCAAGAAATATGTAGGTCGGGGGATGCAGTTCCTGGACCTTATCCAGGAAGGTAACCTGGGGCTTATTAAAGCTGTAGAAAAATTTGACTGGCGTAAAGGTTATAAGTTCAGCACCTACGCTACCTGGTGGATACGCCAGGCCATTACCCGGGCTATTGCTGACCAGGCCCGTACCATCAGGATTCCCGTGCATATGGTTGAAACGATAAATAAGCTTATAAGGGTTTCCCGGCAGTTGGTTCAGGAACTGGGCAGGGAACCTAGCCCTGAAGAAATTGCTAATGAAATGGATATTGATGAAGATAAAGTCAGGGAAATATTGAAAATAGCCCAAGAACCTGTTTCCCTGGAAACACCTATTGGTGAAGAAGATGACAGCCACCTGGGAGATTTTATTGAGGACCAGGATGTTCAGGCTCCTGCCGATGCGGCAGCCTTTGAGCTGTTAAAGGAACAATTAGAAGATGTGCTGGATACTTTAACTCCCCGGGAGGAAAGGGTACTCAGGCTGCGTTTTGGCCTGGATGATGGCCATTCCAGAACCCTGGAAGAAGTAGGCCAGGTTTTTGGAGTTACCCGGGAGAGAATCAGGCAAATAGAAGCTAAAGCTCTTAGAAAGCTTCGTCATCCTATGAGAAGCAAGAGGTTAAAGGATTACCTGGAATAAAAAATTCTTTAGCCTCCCTTCCTTCAAGGTTGATGAGGATTTAAGTCAAGAGATTTATGGCCTGGCAGTAATAAGCTTTAGCTTCTTAACTGCTTTTTTTGTTTTTAAGGCTTTTAAAATTCCTGCCTGGTGTTTTTCCAGGGGCTTGACTTAAAGGAGTTTTTCTTTTATAATTTTATATGCAATACCACTTATTCCTCAGTAGCTCAATGGTAGAGCGACCGGCTGTTAACCGGTAGGCTGCAGGTTCGAGTCCTGCCTGGGGAGCCATGCTAGGGCCCATAGCTCAATGGCAGAGCTGCCGGCTCATAACCGGTAGGTTCCAGGTTCGAATCCTGGTGGGCCCACCATATTCCTGGCCCCTTGGTCAAGTGGTTAAGACACCGGCCTTTCACGCCGGTAACAGGGGTTCGAATCCCCTAGGGGTCACCAGGGCGAATAGCTCAGTTGGGAGAGCACCTGCCTTACAAGCAGGGGGTCACAGGTTCGAGCCCTGTTTCGCCCACCATCTAAACATTAACACCCGGCAGGGTGTTTTTTTGTAAGAAATAAAAGGAGGGAAAGGCTTTTCCAGGTCCTTAAATATGATTAAACTTACACCCCGGTTAAAAACTATTGCCTCCCTGGTCCCGGAAGGTTCTAGAGCTGCAGATATAGGTGCAGATCACGGATACCTTTCTGTTTTTTTAGTTGAACAGGGAATTTGCCCTAAGGTAATAGCCGGGGAAAAAAATGAAAAGCCCCTGAGAAAGGCCGAAGAACTGGTAAAATCCATGGGGCTGGAAGACAGGGTCTTAATCCGGCAGGGAGATGGCCTGGAAGTTATTAAAAACTGGGATAAAGTAAATACTGTTATTATAGCTGGTATGGGAGGTCAAACCCTGATAAATATTTTAAGGAAAGACTACAATAAGCTGAAAGACATTGAGACTTTAATACTCCAGCCCATGACGGATATACCCCTGGTACGCAAATGGCTTATAGAAAACAATTACAAAATAGCCCGGGAGGAACTTGCCAGGGAAGGGAAGCAGTTTTATGAAATTATAGTTGCTGAGCCGGGAGAGGAAGAACTCCCTGATGATATTATTTTGGAACTGGGGCCCCGTTTGCTGGAAGGGAAGGACCCCCTTTTCAAGGCATACTTATTAAAGAAACTGGTTCTGGCTAAAAAAGTAATTGAAAATTTAAAGAAGTCTAAGCAGGAAATCAGTCCTCAAAAATATAATTACTGGATTAACCTGGCTCATAAAATTGAGGAGGAACTTAAATGCAGGTAAGCACAATAATAAAACCTTTGCTGGAACTGGCGCCCACTCATCTTTCCCTGGAGGGAGATCCTACGGGGCTTCAAATCGGTAGCCTGAAAAAGGAAGTAGAAAATGTTCTGGTAGCCCTTGATTACAGCCGGGGAGTTTTTGAAGAGGCAGTCCAAAAGGGGGCAAACCTGGTTATTACCCATCACCCGGTAATATTTAAACCTTTGGATAGGGTAGAGACCGATTCCCCCCTGGGAAGCCTGATATGTGATACAGTTAAAAAAGATATAAACGTTTACTCCCTTCATACTAACCTGGATATAGCAGAAGAAGGAGTAAACAAAAGGCTGGCAGATCTTTTGGGGTTGGAAAACCAAAGGGTCCTGAAACCCACCTACCGGGAAAAAATTTACAAAATTGTTGTATTTATACCGGAAGGCTATGAAGATAAGGTTAA
>SKLX01000163.1 GCA_007121375.1 Bacillota bacterium
AGTAAAGGAAATAATGGAGGGATTAAAGGAAGCTAATTATACTGTTAAAAATATAAAAAAAAGGGAAAGAAAAAGAAACCCGGCTCCCCCCTTTATAACCAGTACTCTTCAGCAGGATGCAGCCAAGAGGCTGGGTTTTACCGTTCGCAAAACCATGTACTTAGCCCAGCAGCTTTATGAAGGGATTAATCTTAAGAAGGAAGGTACGGTAGGTTTAATAACCTACATTAGAACTGATTCTACTCAGGTATCTCCTACTGCCAGGGAGGAGGCCAAAGAATATATATTGAATAAATACGGTAAAGATTATTATCCTCCCAAGCCGAGGATATATAAATCAAGAAAAAGTGCCCAGGAGGCCCATGAAGCAATTCGTCCTACCTCTGTTTTCCGTGATCCCCAGGAAATAAAAAACCAGTTGAGCAGGGATCAATATCGGCTTTATAAACTTATTTGGGATCGATTTGTGGCAAGCCAGATGAGTTCGGCGATTTTTGATAGAGTAACCGTTGATATTAAAGCTGGTGATTATATATTTAGAGCAACCGGGTCTACCATTAAATTTCCTGGCTTTCTCCTTCTATATAATTATCCCCAGGAGGAAAAAGAGGAAGACTCAAAGCTGCCTGAACTTAAGGAAGGTCATGAATTAAAGCTTTTAAACCTGCACCCCCAACAGCACTTTACTCAACCCCCTCCCAGATTTACAGAGGCTTCCCTGGTAAAAAGCCTTGAGGAAATGGGGATTGGACGTCCCAGCACTTATGCTCCTACGATAGAAACAATTCAGGCCAGGGGGTATGTTATTAAAGAAGATAAAAACCTGGTACCTACTGAACTGGGACAAATTGTATCGGATCTTCTTAAAGATTTTTTTCCGGAAATTGTAGATGTAGAGTTTACCGCGTCTATGGAGGAAAAGCTGGATTTGGTCGAGGAAGGCAAAACTGAATGGGTAGAGGTAATTGATAACTTCTATCGTCCTTTCCAGAAAACCCTGCATTATGCTGAGAAAGAAATGGAAGAAGTCGAAATTCAAGATCAGGAAAGCGATGAAATCTGTGAAAAATGTGGCAGAACTATGGTTTACAAGCACGGTCGTTTTGGTAAGTTTTTAGCCTGCCCTGGTTTTCCAGAATGTCGCAACACCAAGGCTTTATTAAAGGAAACAGGGGTTAAGTGCCCGTTATGCCAGGGGGATATAGTAGAAAAAAAGACCAGGAAGGGAAGAAAATTTTTTGGCTGTAGCAATTATCCCCAGTGCGAATTTGTTTCCTGGTATAGACCTGTAAATGAAAAATGCCCCCAATGTGATTCTATCCTGGTGGAAAAGAAGGGAAGACAGAGGGGAGTATTGGAATGCTCCAATAAGGAGTGTTCCTATAAAACAGAAGGGAAAAGTAAAAGGCAAGAGTCTAAATGATGGAGGGTTATAATGACTGAACCTGGAATTATAGTTGTAGGTGGTGGGCTTGCGGGCAGTGAAGCTGCCTGGCAGGCTGTTCAAAGGGGTGTTAAAGTTACCCTATACGAAATGCGTCCTGAAAAGATGACTCCAGCTCACCACACAGGCCTGTTGTCAGAATTGGTTTGTAGTAATTCCCTCAGAGCTGAGGGAATGGAAAATGCAGCAGGTTTACTGAAAGAAGAAATGAGAAAGTTAAATTCCCTGGTGGTCTCCTCAGCTGATAATAACCGGGTTCCTGCCGGCAAAGCCCTGGCAGTTGATAGGGATGAATTTGCCAGCTTCATATCTGAAGCCTTAGAGAAGAACCCTCTTGTTGAAATAAAAAGAGAAGAAGTTACTAAAATTCCTGAAGAAAATATACCAGTTATTATTGCTACGGGTCCTTTAACTTCTTCTTCTCTGGCTGAAGAAATCAAAAAACTGACGGGGAGTGAGCATTTATATTTTTATGATGCTGCTGCTCCCATTGTTACCAGGGATTCCATTGACATGGATAAAGTTTTTAAGGCTTCCCGTTATGATAAGGGAACGCCAGATTATTTAAATTGTCCCATGACGGAAGAGGAATACAATCGTTTTTGGAAGGCATTAATTGAAGCGGAAAGACATCAAATGAAAGAATTTGAAAAGGAGGCTTATTTTGAAGGTTGCATGCCAGTAGAAGAAATGGCTTCCAGAGGATTACAAACTCTTTTATATGGGCCCATGAAACCCGTTGGATTGGTGGATCCCAGGACGGGTGAACAGCCTTACGCTGTAGTGCAGCTCAGGCAGGATAATTTGTCAGGCACTTTATATAACCTGGTAGGATTTCAAACCAGCTTAACCTGGCCGGAGCAAAAAAGGGTATTCCGATTGATTCCAGGCCTGGAAAATGCTGAGTTTGCGCGGTTTGGGGTAATGCACCGCAATACCTTTATCAATTCTCCCCTGGCCCTGGAACCAACTTTTCAATTAAAGAAAAACCCCCTTATTCTTTTTGCCGGGCAAATAACAGGGGTAGAAGGCTATGTGGAATCCACCTCTTCCGGGTTAATAGCAGGAATTAATGCTGCTAACCTGGCTCGGGGCAAAGAACCGGTGGTTTTTCCGAAAACAACTGCCCATGGGGCTTTATGTCATTATATTACCACTGCTGATCCTGATAAGATCCATAATTATACCACGGAAAATCCCCACCTCCCCCGATTCTGAGATTCTCTCTGGCGGCAAATTGATTATCTAAGCGACTGATTTGAGTTCCCGAATCATCCACCTCGGCGATCCGTATTCGCGGGCAGTTGCCTGGCCCTGAATCCTCGACGTAGATCCAGACAGAGAGTGAGTCACCGACTTCCATCGCCCGCTCTAAATCAAGGATCAACCGGTCTCCCTCTCCGTCTGTTCCATCGAGATATGCTGCGTACTCCCCGCTGTGGACGACATCTTTTTGCACAGTTGGCGTTCCCGAGGCCACCTCCCATCTCGGATCGAAGGTCCCGTCTTCGAACCCATCGAAAAAATCCGGATCAGAGTCCGAAGTCATCCTGTTCCCCCCCGGATGGGCCGTTTGTGACCTGTCCCAGATCCATTCGTAATCGGTCTCTAGTCCCCACCAATGGAATCCCTGTTCGAACCACTACCATACAGGCCCGAATTTATCCAGCGAGTTATAAATA
>SKLX01000167.1 GCA_007121375.1 Bacillota bacterium
ATCTACCACGCTTTCCACCGTTTCTCCCGGCATGGTAGCCAGGAGTTCCATCCGCCGGGTATCGTCATCAAAGCCCATGACCGCTCTGGTGGTAATTACCCGGTGGGGGCCCTTTCCGACCAGGCCCGCCTTCTCCCGGGCTTCGGGACTACCATCCAGGTATCCGGGGCTGGTAATATAATTAAGCTTTTCGTTAAACCGGCGCCGCTCGTGGACCATAATGATGATGGTCCTTTCACAAGAGGAGGCCATGTCACTGGCACCCCCGCTTCCTGGCAGCCTCACCTTGGGTTTCTGGTAGTCTTCAGGAAATTTACCCATCATGGTGGAGTTCAGGTTGCCGTAAGGATCAATTTCAGCACCCCTGATAAACCCGTAATCACAAAAACCCCGCTGGCTAAGCTCAAAGGAAGCATTAAGGCCCTGAAGGTAGTTGGCCTGGTATATGGTCCTGGAATCTCCCATGGAAAGGGGAAGCCCCTTATCCAGGGTCGGCCCTACCGCTCCTGCTTCAAAGACGGGCACAATCCCCGGGGCATGAGTTAACTGAGCCAGGATGATAGCAATAATTTGTAAGCCGGTACCGGCAAAGACCACCTTGTTGTCCTCCAATATTCTGCTACCTGCCACCACTATCATTTCCTGGGCTGTAAAACCAGTATTTTTAGTCATTTCCTTCCCCCCTACTCTTGCGCGGGAAACACCGATTCTAGCCGGCGTCCCGGTTCAATTTTCTCAATATGCTTTAACCGTTTATAAGGAATCTGAGAAATAAACCCATCGGTATCCTCTACCTCAAAGATATATTTTTTGTAGTATTCAATTAGTTCCTTAATTTCTTCCTGACGAAAGGCCTCACAGCGGGCTAGGAAATCCTTGATATGATCCTCATCAAAATAATAACAACCGTGGACATTGCCGGGATAACCTCCCTTGGGCACTTCACACACGGCATCCACAGAAAAAAAGGGTATGGATACCCGGTTGGAGTGCTGAACCATGTCCTGGTGCTCAATAATCCTTTCGCAGGTAACAATGGTATAGGCGGCAGCCATGGCTATCTCGGGGCAGGTATACAGGGGCCCCTGTATCCGGCAGTTGCCGTAAACATCCGCCTCCTGCACATGGATGATAGCCACGTTGGGGTGGGAGGCGGGAAGGAGCATAACCGGTTGCCCTGTAAAGGGACACTCCATCACCTTGCTCCGGTTGGCTCGGGGAATATCACTCCCCAGGGAGCTCCGGGTTGGTATAAAGGGAAGTCCCATGGCTCCTGCCTTGAATCGAGCCGACATGTTGTAGTTGCTCCAGTCTTCAATTTCAATCTTCCCCTCCTGGGTTAAATAACGAAAAAGGGGTGATATACCGAAGGCTTCATGGGCCCAGTAGGCCAGCTCCATCCTTTTAATGAAAAAATTATCCTCATCCAGGACCATCCCCCCAGCAAAATACTCTATAGCCAGGCCGGAAGATTGAAAGGAAAGGGTCAGGTTTTTCCTGCCCTGCCTGACAATTTCATGAACAATGGCTACAGGCTGCCTTCCGTTAACAAATCCTCCTACACCAATATTGTCCCCGTTTTTGACAAACTTCTCCACGGCTTCATTTAAAGCCATCTTTTTGGGGTTTTTGGACTTATCCTTGTTGGCCAGAAGCCTCCTGGCTTCCTCGGGAGATAGGCCCGCCCAGAACATATTTTCCATTCGTGCTCCTCCTCTCTTACCAGGTATTTCCCCATTTATTAATGAAACAACGCTTAATAATTCTCCAAAAAATAAAGGTTAACCTTTGAAAATAGTTAAAAATTTTTTAAAGTCTCTGCCTTATAAATCCTTTAGGGCCGGCACCCCACCCAGGGTTTTGGCCAGCTGCAAGGCCCGGGGGACAGCCTGAGTTAATAACTCCATAGCCAGGCTACCCACAAAATCTACAGGGAAGGAAACTTCTCCTGTAGCCAGGGCAAAGATGGCGTCCCCATCCCACACGGTATGTAAAGGCTTGATGGCACCTGCCAGACCGTTATGGGCCACGGCGGCCAGCCTGTTTACTTCAACCTTATTAAGGCGGGCGTTAGTGGCCACCACCGCCAGGCTGGTATTAAACCCCAGGTCCTTCTCCTTATATAACAGGCTTCCGTCCTTTTCCAGTCCCAGGTTTCCCTGCTGAAAGACCTCCAGGGTGGTATGCATTTTGCCTGTTTTCAAGTTCCGGGGACCAGCCAAAAGTTTTCCTTCCCTGTCCACCACATCCCCCAGGGCATTAACCACCACCAGGACTCCAACCCTCAGCCCTCCCGGCATTATACGGGAGAGACTGGCCTGGCCGGCCTTTACCGCCGACTCCATACCCAAGGCTTTAGCCACCGTGGCTCCTGTTCCCGCCCCCTGGCTCCCTTCGGGTATTTCCCCGGCCCGGGCTGAAGCAGCCCCTTTGTATCCCCAGGAGGCGTCAGGCTTTACTTTGCCGTTACCCAAAAACAGGTCAAAGATTACTGCTCCCGGAACAATGGGAATATAGTAAGGACCCCTCTTTAATCCACGGCCCTTTTCTTCTAAATAATTCATAACCCCGCTGGGAACATCCAGCCCAAAAGCACTTCCCCCGCTTAAAGTCACGCCGTGAACTTCCTCTATCCGGCAGAGGGGATTTAAAAGGTCCGTTTCCCGGGTACTGGGAGCACCCCCTTTTACCGAAACTCCTCCCACAGCGCCTCTTTCCAGGGTGACCACGGTGCAGCCTGTTACCGCCTCTTCATCGGTAACCACTCCTACTTTAACCCCTTCCACATCGGTAATGTTTCCAAAAATATCCTTCACCCTCCCCTCCTTAACTTTTATCTACATATTATATCATAAACCTTAACGGGCAAACTGAACCCTGAAACCATCCCTTTTGAGTACCTGAAAGGTGTACCCCATATCCTTTAAACCCTCAATGATTTCCGGGAGGGCCTTTATGGTAGCATCCTTATCGGGGCTATCATGAAAAAGGACTATAATATCCCTTCTTCCCCGGGCTCCCTCTAAAACATTATCTACTATCTGGTTTTTGTCGAGGGGGGGAGAGGCCGAATCCCCGGAAGTAACATTCCAGTCAAAATAAACATAGCCCTCCTCCTGGAGTTTGGGGATAATGTCTCCAATAATATCGTAGCTGGCAGTCTCCAGGGCACTGGCACTCCTGGATCCCCCCGGGAAGCGCATAATATCGGGGCGAACTCCTGCCGCCCGGTTCAAAAGCTCCTCCAGCCGGTAAAAGTCCTCCATGAAGGCCTGGGGGGCCTCATAAATGCGGGAATAATCGTGGGAATAGGTGTGATTTCCCAGGGCATGTCCCTCTTTTACCATACGCTGGTACATCCTGTGACCAAAAGAGGTATCCTTACCGATAACAAAAAAGGTGGCAGGGACCTGGTAGTCCTTTAAAATATCTAAAATTTCTTCCGTGATGGGGCTGGGGCCATCATCAAAGGTAAGGTAGGCCACCTCCCCATCCCCGGGGGCAGGAGGGTCAGGGTCCTTTAAGTCCTGGAGTTCCCGGGCCAGGCGGTTCCTTTCCGCCTCCAGCTCCCTGATCTCCTGCCGGTATTCCTCCTTCTCCTGGGACAGCTGCCTTTTCTGCTGCTCCAATTCCTCAATTTCTTCCTCAATCCTGAACAGTTTCTCCTCCAGGAACTGGCTTCCTTCTTCCAGTTCCTCTACCTGGTCCTGGTAGTAATCCCTTTCCTGAGAAAGGCGCTGGTTTTTCTGCCTTATCTCCTCCAGCTCCCCTTCTAACTTATCCAGGTTTTCCTGGAGGGCCAGGTTTTTCTCCCGGGTTCGAGAAATTTCATCTTCCGCCTTCCCCACCTCCCGGGCCTGGACAGCAGCATATATCCCTACCAGAAGGACCATTACTAACAGCAGGGCCCCTAACCCATACAGGCTTTTCTGATTCATCCCCGCCTTACACCTCCTTTCATGGCACGCTTCATAATACATAACGAAAAAACCGGTAAATTGTTATATTTTGAAAAAGGGGAAAAGGGCACTAAAAAGCCCCGCAAAATACGGGGCTTTTTGGCAATAATTAAAGTATACAGCCCAAAAAAATTAAGTACTAGTCTATGTCTTTACCTACCGTGAAAACAATCTTAATGGCCGTCTTGTATTTTACTATTTTTCCTCCCTCAACGGTAGCCGTCATGTCCGTAACCTCAATACCACTAATGTTTGCCAGGGTTTCATTGGCCTTTTGCAGGGCCTGGTTGGCTGCATCCTCCCAGCTTACTGAGGAAGAACCAATGAGTTCAATAACTTTACCTACTTGTGACACTTAATCAACCTCCCTTACCTTTCTTTCCATAATATCACACTTTATATAGAAGAAAAATAAACCTTTCCTGGTTATTCCTTAAAAAAACTTAATATCTTTACATTATTTTAAATATTTAGCTTTAACCTTCTATCCCTTTGCTCCCGGGAACCCAACGGTCCATAACCAGACAGGCCGCCAGATCTCCCGTAACATTAATGGCTGTCCTGCTCATGTCCAGGATCCGGTCAACCCCCAGGATAAGGGCAATTCCGCTGCCAGGTATTCCCACGCTGGTAAGGACCATGGCCAGAATAACTATACCCACTCCGGGCGTAGCGGAAGAACCAATGGAGGCCCCTACCGTCATGACCACAATAAGGAGAAGGGAGGGAAGGGTAAGTTCCACCCCAAAAACCTGGGCCAGGAAAACGGTGGCCGCTCCCTGGTATAAAGCGGTACCATTCATATTTATGGTAGCCCCCAGGGGTATTAAAAACTGGGAGGTGGAGGGCTTTACCCCCAATTTCTCTTCTGCCACCTCAATGGACAAAGGCATAACCGCCGCGGAGCTGGAGGTGGAAAAAGCCAAAAGCTGAACCTCCCTCACCTGCTGGAGGAACCAGCGGGGGCTTTTTTTGGCTACTAAAAGGACGATCAACAGGTAAACTCCCAAAAGAAGTAAAAGACCTATTAAAACCGTGGCCACATAGACCATCATCCCCAGGAGGGCATCCAGGCCGGTGCTAATGGTGGTCTGGGCCAGGAGGCCAAAGACCGCCAGGGGCGCCAGTATCATGGCCCACCTGACCACCGTCATACAAACCTCCTGCACGGAGCTTAAAAGATCCAGGAGAGGACCCGACTCCTTGGGGGGCATGGATATAAGGGCCAGTCCAAGAATGATGGAAAGGAGGACTATTTGAAACATCTCCTTTTCCACCATGGCTCCCAGGGGATTTTCCGGTAAGAGGCTGGCAATTACTTCAGGCACTTCAAGGGCTTCCGGGGTATCCAGGGGTTCCTCCTCGGGGAGGGGGGCCACCTCTTCAGCAGTTGGAATCAAATCATCTCCCTCGATATAAATACCCGGCTGAATTATAAGGGCTATACCCAGGCCGATGATTATGGCCAATACGGTAGTTCCAATGAAATATACCGCCAGGCGAGAGCCCATTCTACTAAGCTGTTCCATATCTTCACTGGCCGCTAAACCCATAATCACCGAAGCAAAGACCAGGGGAACCACAATCATTTGAATAAGGCCCAGGAATATCTGCCCGGGCAGAGCCAGCCAGCTTCCTATCACCATGGAGGCATCTTTATCCACCAGGCCCACATCGGGGCTTAATATCAACCCTACGCAAACCCCCAGGAACATGGCCAGCAAAATTTTTAACCAGAGTCTTCCCTTGATAAAACCCTGCAGGTATCCCGTCAAATACTTTATAGGCTTGGGAAAAAGGAGTTCCAAAGGATGAATCTTCATCTTATATTCCTCCTAAATTAAGCTACCAGAAAAAACTGATCCCTGAAAGAGTCAGCACTTTAGCACTTAAAATTATTAATCCCGATATCAAAACTCCCAGGGAAATAATCAGGAAAGAATCCCGCATAGGTATCCGGAATAGTCGGGCCGCCACACAGGCTGTCCAGGCTCCCGTAGTAGGAAGGGGGATGGCCACAAAAAGGAGAAGGGCATATTTGCCATATTTTCTAAAGCTTTCCTTCTTTTGCGTGGCTTTAAAAACCATCCTGGTGTGAAGTTTTTCAATTATCTTAAATCGGAGGAAGAAACTCTCCAGCCTGGCCAATATTACCTGTAAGGGGATAATAACGGCTATATTTCCTGCTACACTTACAAAGTAAGCCTCCCAGGCGGAAAGACCCAGGATAATTCCCAGGGGCAATCCTCCTCTAACTTCAAAAACAGGAGTTGCTGAAAAAATAAATACTTTTAAATAATCCATTCCCTTACCTCTAAATAATTTTTTATCCTCAATTATTTCCTTTAATAGTATTTATTCCACTTTCATTTCCTGTTTCCTTTTTTCAATAAACTGAAATCTACCTTTTCCTAAAGGGTAAATGAATTGCCCAGAAATGTTAAAGGCGGCCCCTCTTAGAGGGGCCGCCTTAATATCGTAACGGTACTGGCTATTCCGTATCTTCCGAAGATTCTTCAATACCATCAGTGATTGCCTGGTTTACCTGCTTCATGAGCTCGTTAAGCTCCTGCTGGGCCTGGGCAAAGGCACTAACCGTCTCATTTTGGTGCATCTGCTGTCTCAGTTCGTTAAACTTGTTCATCTGTTCCTGGTCAGGCTGCATACCCATATTCTGTGCTGATTCAAGCTGCTGCTGGACCTGCTGAACCTCTTCAAGTATTTCCTTAGCCTCAGGATCCTCGGATAGACCCTGTTCCTTTTCCTTCAGATCCAGGTATTCTTTACTGTTTTTGATTTCTCGACCTAACTCCTTAGCCTTTTCTATTAAAGCCAAAAAACTTCCCTCCTTAAATTAAAAAATATCTTGCTTTATAATTATCTTCTCTAAACATATAAATTATCCTTTTCTAATGGCAAAAAAATATTTAATAAAGAAAAAAATATACCCTGACTATATAGTTAAAATTAATAGTCAGGAAATATAATAATCTTTCTTGTCTTCACATAAACTCCTTTTCCTGATAGAATTTTATTGTCAAAAGAAAGGCAGGTTCTACAGGATGAATTGGGAAAAAAACCCGGTATCCCTTGAGGAGGAAAAAACAAGTATCCTGGAAAGTAAGAACTTTAACCTGGGGCTCATCTTTGGTGCAGCCCTGATCGTTTTTATTAATTTCAGCTCTTCTTTAACCGTCCTTCCCCTCTATGTTTTAGAAATTGGGGAATCGGAATTTATGTCGGGTTTACAAAATTCCCTCTTTTTTTTATCGGCCATTTTGCTGCGCATCTATTTCGGGCCCATGGCCGACGTCAGGGGGAGAAAACTCCCCCTCCTTATAGGGGTTATCGCCTTTGCCACGGCACCTATCTTTTTTTACTTAAGCAGTAATATCTGGATGCTGATCGGGGCCAGGGTCTACCAGGCTATAGGCCTGGCTGCCTTTTTTTCCAGCAGCACCTCCCTGGTTGCCGACCTGGCTCCCATAGGAAAAACAGGAACCTTTATGAGCTCTTACCGGATTCTAATGAGCCTAGCCCTCCTCATCGGGCCGGCGGCTTCCCTTTCCCTGATAAACACCTTTGATTATTCTGCCTGGTTTTTGTGCTGTTTTTTAATGGGAATCCCCGGCATAATCCTTGTATTTCTCCTGAAAACTCCCTCCTCCATTAGAAAGGATGGGATAGGATCCTGGGAAAGGTTCAAAAACCTTTTGAAAAACCAAAGACTCCCCCTTATCCTCCAGGGGATAGTCCTGGTATCCATTTGTATCGGCGCTCTCCTCTCCTATGCCATCATCCATGTTTCCCAGGCCACTCAGGCTCCCAACCCCGCCGTTTACTTTACCTATTACGCCCTGGCAGGGATAACAGCTAACCTTTTCGTGGGCCGCCTCTCCGACCGAATTGGCAGAAAGGCCATTTTCTGGCCTACCATCATGGTACTGGGTATAGGCCTTTTAGTTTTGTTTTTCCTACCCCAGGCAGGAGGTATTTACATTATTAGCGGCCTGTTAGCCGGGTTTGGAGCAGCCAGCGCTATATCCATCGGTTTTGCCTGGATTATTGATGTGGTGGAGGAAAACATGAGGGCCACCGCCCTGGCCCTTATAGAAAGCACTATTGACATATCCATAGCCCTGGGTTCCTTCATCTTCGGGGCAGCGGGCAGCTGGCTGGGCCTGGGCAATACCTTTGGCTTTACGGGACTGGCCATATTTATAGCAGGCTTTTCTTTTTTTATCCTTTCCTCTAAAAAGCTCCCTGCCCCCTAAAAAAACGGGGGAAGAAGTAAGGCCGCCGCAACCATAATAAAGGCCCTCCCCGGGGAGAGCTTTATTTTGTGTCCATGCCCACTCCTTTTATTTTTACCAGTTGGGCCTCCACCTCCACCCGGGCCCCCAGTATTTCCGAAACCAGCCAAAGGTTGGTTTCCAGGTGTTCAGTCATGCCGGGAACCAGGTAGCGGGTTTCCCCTTGGGCCAGGGCTGCAAAAATAACCAGCTGGTCTGCCAGAAAACGGTCCACGGTAGCCCCGCTCCTCAGGTCCTCCAGGAGGGTACGGGTCACATACCGGGAAATATATTCCGAGGAGCGCCGGGGCTTTCCCGCCATGTCCGCCCCCAGGAGGCAGCCCGTCTCCGTTTCTGCCCAAAGGGCCAGGGCTGCCCCCGGCTGAAGGGCAGACTCATCCCAAATCTCTTTTACCCTGATGGGAAATCCTTTCTTTTCAAGTTTATTTATACACACTGCCGCCAGCCGGCTGCTTACCTCTCGCTCCCGTAGATGGGAGCTTAAGGCTATTCCCTCAATACTTGTAACCTCCCCCTGCTCCGGTAAACTTAAGGCTTTGAGCTTCCTTCCCTGAAGGGGATTAATTTCTATTTTCAAAATTCCCTGCCCCCGGGGAAGGTACCCGGGCCTGACCATTTCCATGCTTACCCCCAGCCCCATCTTAACCAGCTGGGGAAAAAGAACCCTCTGCAGGTGAAAAACAGAGGGTGCAAAGTCCTGAAAAGTCCCTCCCGAAACCTGGAGCTCCACCCGTTCATGGGCATAGGCCAGGACAGGGAGCAAGCTTAAAACCAGCATGGTAGCAGAACCTGAGGTTATAATATCAAAATTATAACTGCCGCTGCGGATCTCCTTCCCGGGGTAAAAAACCAGCTCCCGGGAACCCACCCGGCCTCCCTCCATGGTCCCCCCGCAGATTTCTAATAAAGCTGTCAGGGTCATCACGTGCTGGGGACGCAGGCCAGGCTTATCTCGCCGGGCCCGGATATTATAGAGATGAAGGTTTTGCCGGGAAAGGGCACAAAGGCTGGAAGCATAACGGACAATAGTACCGCTGCCTGATTTTTGGCCACCGTTCAGTTGAATCAAGGTTATCTCCCCTTGCTTATCTTTCCCGAAGCTTCCTGTGGAGAAGGGCATAAAAGTTGACATCAGAAACTTTTACCAGCCTGGTGGAATGCTCCGACTTTTGTATAATAATTTCATCGTTATTTTTCAGCTGGAAGCCGTGCTGGCCGTCCACCGTTAAAATAACTTCTGCCTGCTGGGTAAAAACCTTTATGTGGACTACCTCTTTTTCAGAGATAATAACGGAACGGTGGTGAAGCATGTGGGGGCAGATGGGAGTGACAATAAGGACGTTCAGGTTGGGATTTACGATAGGGCCCCCTGCCGAAAGGGAATAGGCGGTAGAGCCCGTGGGACTGGCTACAATGACCCCATCTCCCGGGTAGGTTTCTAATAGCTGGTCATTTACATAAGCTTCCAGCATGATTATGCGGCTAAAGGGACCTTTGGAAACTACCATATCATTCAGGGAATGAAAGGAGGCGGCCACCTCACCATTTCTTATAACCTGGGAGCTTAACATCAATCTCTCTTCAATTTCATAATCTCCCTTTAATATTCTTTCCATGGAGGGTTCCAGGTCAGACATTTCTACCTCCGCCAGAAAACCAATATGCCCCAGGTTTATACCTAAAATAGGAATATCTGCCATAAAAAATTCCCGGGCCACTTTTAAAAGGGTTCCGTCTCCCCCCAGGACCACCAGAATATCAGACATTTCCGCTATCTCATGCATGGAATAGCCCATATCCGACTTCCCCAAAAGGGAGGCACATTCTATAGTCAAGAGTACCTTTAAATTGTAATCTTCACATAATCCTATCAGTTTCTTAGCTATTTCTAAGGCCTCCGCCTTATGCAGGTTAGCCGTTATACCAATTGCCTCCATCAAATAACCCCCAGGTTGGTTAAAATAATGCTGGTGAAAAAAAACACTTTACAAACTATTTCTATTCGCCCCGTTAACCATTATTTCCTTTTTACTAATAAAAAAACCTTAAGCCTTTTACAGCCTAAGGGCTCATTATCCCTGTTATCAAAATGCTCCCAGCTTCTTATATATCTTATTAATATACTGGTTCAGGGAGGAACTTTTAATTCTTCTTTTTTCCATGAGCATCTCAAAACGGAGGACTTTTTCATTTAGCTTTCTTTTTAATACCTGCTTTTCCTCCTCTTCATAGCAACAGTTAATCAGCTCCTGGAGGGTAACGATATCTTTTTTCAACTGGATTTCTTCGGGCAAAATCCCGTTATTTTTAAGGATAGTGTAAGCCGCCCGCAGATCTTCGGGGACATGGGACAGGTCCTCCAGCCTCAGGGGCTTTCCCCTGCCGGGGAGGTTGTCAAACTCTCCTTCCCTCATAGCCTCCTGGATTTTCCCTTCAGCTATTATGGTAATGATATCCATGCTATCACCTTCCCCGTCTCCAGTCTATTTTGCCTATATTATATCACAGGAACAGTTTGATCATAACTTTTTCCCGGTACTTTCTTTTACATTTATGTAACCTGAGCTTTTAAATAGGCGGCGATCCTTTCCATATTTGCGGGTTCTGCCTCTTCCACCCAGTCTTCTGTCCCCCAACGGTACAGGGTCCCCAACTGCACCTGGTCCGGCTTTATCCTTTCTATGGCTTCCTTTAATAACTCTAACTCCCTTTGTCCATCGTTTAAGCCGGGAACAATAAATATCTCCAGGAGCATTTTCCCCCGGTACTCCTGGCGAAATTTTATCAGGCCGGAAATAACCTGTTTACTGGATATTTCCGGGTGGTGCCGGTTAATTTTTTCAAAAACCTCCGGTGTAACAGCGTTAAGGGAAGGAATAACCACCTGGGCTTCCTTAAGGGCTTTTCGAACCTCCTCCTGGTTTAAAAGAGACCCGTTGGTTAAAACAGCCACCTGGTAGCGGGGAAAGTTATCCCTTATATAACCAATAATTTTGTGAATCCTGCTGTGGAGGGTAGGTTCTCCTGACCCGGAAAAGGTTATATGGTCCAGATGGGGATTTTTTTTAAGGTAGTATTCCAGTTTACCTGTTACTTCTTTTAGGGAAACATATTCCCGGCGCTTTAAGGTCAGGTTAGTAGTTTCCCCGCACTCGCAGTAAACACAGTTAAAGGTGCAGGTTTTAAGGGGTATTATATCCACACCCAGGGAAATACCCAGGCGCCTGGATCTAATAGGGCCAAATAGAATTCGATGTCGCATAAGTAATCTTCCGCCTGATCTATTATAACTTATCTGTCTGTCGCCTGGCTC
>SKLX01000094.1 GCA_007121375.1 Bacillota bacterium
CTGGTAAGTTTGGCCCTGGCTGGCATATCAGTAATAATTTTTTCTGCCACTTTTATTTTAATAATTCCAGACGAATACTTACAGCAGGTTAATATTTTTAACCAGGAAGAACTAAGAAGTGCTTTGATAATTACTTTTATTTCTATCCTGGGAATTGGCTCTTTGGCGGCAATTTTTTTGGAAAAGGTTTTTATGTCTCCCCTGGATAGCCTTTGTAACAATATTAGCAGAATTGGAGTTAATGGTGATTTTACCTCCCGGATCGAAGTAGAAGGGAAGGAGGAATTATCCTCTCTGGCGGCAGAGATAAATGGGATGCTTCTGGCCCTGGAGTGGTCCCATTATGAAATGTTAGAAAGCGAAGCCCGGCTGCGGCGCATCACTGATAATATGATCGATATGATTGTGCAGACAGATGTAAAGGGAATTATGGAATATGTCAGTCCTTCCCATGAAAGTATTTTGGGATATAAGCCTGGTGAAATGATTGGCAAAAACCTACTGGATTTTATGCACCATAAAGATCAAAAAAAATTGGAAGAAGCTCTTCTAAAGGCCCAGGAAACCTTTACCCTGGATAAGATTGAGTTTCGATGTAAGAATAAAAAAGGTTATTACATATGGCTGGAGTCTGTTGGGAACTTATTATACGACAATAAAGGTAGTATTTCAGGAGCTATATTTGGGAGCAGGGATATAACGGAACGGAAGATGTCAGAAAAGGCTTTGAGGGAATCGGAAGAAAAACACAGGCAGATCATGGAATCAGTGGAGGAAGGTTATTATGAAGTAAATCTAAAGGGAAATTTTATTTTTTTTAATAATTCCCTATGTAGAATTACTGGTTATAGCCGAAAAGAATTACAGGAGTTAAATTTTAAAAAGTTATCTCCCAATTACAATGAAATTTCTAAAGTTTTTAATAAAGTTTCCATGACAGGGAGGCCGGAAAAGAGTTTAACTTTACCCTTGATAAAAAAAGATGGAAGGGAAAACTTCATGGAAATATCTATAACCCTTATTACAGACAACCATGGTAAACATATAGGATTTAGAGGTCTGCTAAGGGATGTCACCGAGAGGAAGCTGGCAGAGAATGAAATCAAAAAAATGAACGAAGAACTGGAAAGAAGGGTAAAAGAAAGGACGGCCCAGTTAGAGGCAGCAAATAAAGAGTTGGAAGCCTTTAGCTACTCTGTGTCCCATGACTTAAGGGCCCCCTTGAGAAGTATCGATGGTTTCAGTTCAGCCCTTGTGGAGGACTACGGAGACTGCCTGGACAACCAGGGCAAGGATTACCTGCAAAGAGTCCGGACTGCCTCCCAGCGAATGGCCCAGTTAATTGATGATTTACTTAATCTATCCCGGGTCAGCCGCAGTGAGATATGTAAGGAAAAAGTGAGCCTCAGCAATATGGCCCAGGAAATTATGGCAGAATTTCAACAGGATGAACCTGACAAAAGTGTAAAGTTTAACTACACGTCTGATTTGGTTGTGGAAGGGGATATGCGTCTTTTAAGAATTATGATGGAAAACATCCTTGGTAATGCATGGAAATTTACCAGTAAAAATCTTTCTGCAACCATAGAATTTGGCCTGCATACAAAAGAAAAAAATGGAAAATCTGTTTTTTACATACGTGATGATGGAGCTGGTTTTGATATGGCCTACGCTAACAAGTTATTTGGTCCTTTTCAAAGGCTCCACTCCCCTGAAGAGTTTTCCGGTACTGGTATAGGGCTGGCCACAGTGGCCCGTATCATTAACAGGCATGGGGGAAAGGTTTGGGCGGAAGGAGAATTAGAAAAGGGTTCTACCTTTTATTTTTCCTTATAGTTGATGGGAGGAGTTATTATGGAGAAAAAAAAAGTGATCCTTTTGGTAGAGGATAATACTGATGACGTAGATTTAACTATTTATGCTTTAAGGAAAAATGAAATATTGAATGAACTGGTCGTGGCCCGGGATGGAGTTGAAGCTTTAGAATATCTTTTTGGCGAAGACAATGGAAACAGTGGCAATAACGAGTTGCCCCAGTTAATCCTTCTTGATTTAAAGCTTCCCAAGATAGATGGATTAGAGGTTCTACGAAAATTAAGAAACAATGAACAAACCAGGCTATTACCTGTTATTGTACTTACTTCCTCCCGGGAGGAAAAGGATGTTTTAAATAGCTATGCCCTGGGAGCCAACAGTTATATTCGCAAACCGGTAGATTTTAACAAGTTTTTTGGTGTTATTAAAGAGATTTTAAATTACTGGTTAGCCTTAAATGTCTCTCCTGAAGTTGGAAAGGGGGAGTAAATATGAATGAAAGGTTAAAAGTATTAATAGTTGAAGATTCGGAAGACCATGCCCTTATGCTTCTTCGACATTTAAAAAAGGGGGGCTATGATCCCTTTTTTAAAAGGGTAGATAATTCAAAAGATATGCAAGAAGCTCTCCATAATGAAAAGTGGGATATAATTGTAGCAGACCATCAAATGCCCCAATTCAGTGCTCCGGCCGCTTTGAAAATACTGAAGGAAAGCCAAATGGATTATCCTTTTATTATCGTTTCAGGCACCATTGGCGAAGAAATTGCGGTAGATGCCATGAAGGCTGGAGCCAGTGATTATATTACCAAGGGAAATCTTTCTCGTTTGGTACCAGCCATAGAAAGGGAGTTGAAGGAGGTAGAAGTAAGAAGGGAAAGGAAAATAGCCAAAGAAGCCCTTCGTATGAGTGAAGAAAAATTTCATGCCCTGTTTCACAATTCTAATGACTTAATATGTGTTTTTAAAATAGCTGAGGGTAATAGGCCGGGTAATTTTATAGAGGTTAATGATGTGGCATGTCGCAAACTGGGCTTTACCCGGGAGGAATTTTTTAATCTCAACCCTTTAGATATTGAACCCAGGGATATGGATAATGGAATTAGGAGGGAATATGAAAACCTGTTGCTGGAGGGATGTTGCAGCTATGAAACTGAAATTTTGACAAAACAAAAGGACAGGATTCCCCTAGAGGTTAGCACCCACATATTTAATTTAAAGGGGATTAAGGTAGCCCTTTCTATGGGTAGAGATGTTACAGAAAGAAAGAA
>SKLX01000134.1 GCA_007121375.1 Bacillota bacterium
AACCCCTACCGGGGGTGGGATTTATAGCCTTAAAGAGCGGGGCCCCTGTAGTTCCGGCGGCTATAAAAGGTCCTTATAAATTATTCAGGCCTATTGAAGTTAGTTTTGGTCCTCCCCTGGTCTTTGATTCCAGGGGAAATGATAAAGGGAAATCCATGGAAAAGATAAGCCTGGAAATAATGGGAAACATTGCTAACATGCTGGGGCAAAAATATGATTACCAGGCAGCAACATAAATAAGAGGAATTATATTAATACTATTACAGGAGAGATATTATTGGAAATCAGGGTTGCTGACCATGCAGGTTTTTGTGCCGGGGTTAAAAGAGCCATCAGGTTAGCCCTTGAGTCGGCCTTTAGAGGAGAGGAAGTTTACACTCTGGGCCCACTGGTTCACAACAGGCAGGTGGTGGAGTATTTAAAGGATAAGGGTGTAAAGTATGTGGAAGACCTGGGAGAAATAAACCATGGCACAGTGGTTTTCAGGAGCCATGGAGCTGGTCCCGGGGTTTATGACCAAGCTAAAGAAAAGGGGTTAGCAATTGTTGATGCAACCTGCCCCTTTGTAAAAAAAGTACAGGAGAAGGTTTGTTCCCTGGCAGAAAGTGGCTATAAAATAATTATAGCCGGCGATCTTACTCACCCTGAGGTTCAGGGGCTGGTGGATTGGTCCCGGGGACATGCAGTAGTTATTGAAGATGAAGGCCAACTGGAGGACTTGAAGTGGGATAATAAGATGGCAATAATCGCCCAGACTACCGTGCGGGAAGAATTTTTAAACCGTTTAGTAGAAAGAGCAAAGGCTAATGATCCGGAGGTTGCAGTTTACCGGACTATCTGCCAGGCTACCAGGCTGAGGCAAAAGGCTGCAGTAGAACTGGCCGGGCAGGTAGATCTTATGCTGGTTATTGGAGGTTATAACAGCTCCAATACCAGGAAACTGGCCGCGGCATGTAATGAGACCGGTACCCCAACCTATCATATTGAAGAAGCGGCAGAGCTTAAAAAGGATTGGTTGGATAATATAAAAATTACGGGTGTGACTGCCGGTGCTTCTACACCCGTCTGGAGTATAAAGGAGGTTATCAGGATAATGTCAGAATTTAACAATGAAGAGTTTAAAGAGGAAAATGTAGAGGAAGAAGAAAATGAGGAGAAGAAAGAAGAGGAAGAAGAAGTAGGATCTGGAGAAATACCAGAAGAACCCCTTGAAGGGGAAGAAACAGAAGAACCTGAAGAGGCAGAAGAAGAGGCTGCAGAAGAAGAAGAAGAATTAACAGCAGAGGTTGAGGAAGAGGAAGAAGTCACTGAAGAGACTTATGACCGGGAAATTACCCCTATAGAAAAAGGGGAAATAGTCAAAGGTAAGGTTGTTCAGGTTGCCGATGATGAGCTCCTGGTTGATGTGGGTTACAAGATGGATGGAATAGTCCCCCGCTCTGAAGTTGATGTAAAATCAGGGGAATCTTTAAAGGAGACTTTCCAGGTGGATGATGAAATGGACCTGTATGTTCTTAAAGTACCCGTCAGTGATGATGATAAACTTCTCCTGTCCAAGAAACGATATGACCGGGAGAAATACTGGCAGGACCTGGAGCAGGCTTTTAATAACCAGGAAGTTCTAACCTGCCAGGTATCAGAAGTGGTTAAAGGTGGACTGATTGTGGACCTGGGAGTTAGGGGATTTTTACCTGCTTCCCTGGTGGATTTAAGGTACGTGCCTGATCTACAAGAGTTTGTTAGAGAAGACATCCAGGTTAAAATTATTGAGCTGAACCGGGCCAAGAATAAAGTTGTGGTATCCCGCAAGGCAGTCCTGGAAGAAGAAATGGAGCAAAAGAAAAAAGAAACCATGGAAACCATTGAAGAAGGAATGGTTATTAAAGGTATTGTAAGAAGGCTTACAGATTTTGGTGCCTTTGTGGATATCGGGGGAATTGATGGACTGGTCCATATTTCCGAGATTTCCTGGCAAAGAATAGACCATCCTTCTGATGTATTAAATGTGGGAGAAGAAATAGAAGTTAAGGTTCTGTCCATTAACCCGGAAGAAGATAGAATTTCTTTAAGTATTAAGCACGCCAAGCCCGATCCCTGGACTCTGGTAACCAGTAAATTCACCCCGGGAGAAATTTTAGAGGGTAACGTAAAATGTATCGTTGATTTTGGAGTTTTTGTAGAAATAATGCCTGGCGTGGAAGGCCTGGTTCATATTTCTCAACTGGCAGAAGAACATGTTACCCACCCCAGCGAGATTGTCAGCGAAGGGGAAGACATCCAGGTCAAAATTCTTGATATAAACGCAGAAGATAAGAGAATTAGTCTGAGCTTGAAGGAAGCAAGAAGGGAGGAGGAAGGGAAAAAGGAATTTAAGGAAGAAAAGAAAAAAGAGGAAACTTCTAAAAAGGTAGAAGAAGACGAATCCAAAGGCTCGGGAGTTACCCTGGGAGATGTTTTTGGAGATCTTTTTGACCGGGAGGAAGAGGAAGATAAAGAAGAGGAAGAATAATTGGAGAGAAGGATATGTCCAGAAAATCCCGCAAGTTTGATCATCTTCATTTTAGTCTTTCATCAAACTTAAGGACTTCTGATTTTAGTGACTGTTTGCTGGTGCATCAGAGTATTTCCGGGGTTAGCTTTGAGGATACCGATATAACTACCAGCCTTGGGGGAATACCTTTAGATATACCGGTATTCATAAACGCTATAACGGGGGGTGCTCCAGAAACCAGGGAGATTAATAAATCTCTGGCTTCTGCCGCCAGAAGGGCTGGCCTGGCTATGGCTGTTGGTTCTCAGATGTCAGCCCTGTTAAATGAAGATATGGAGGAATCCTTTAAAGTTATCCGGGAGGAAAATCCTGGGGGTATAATTTTTGCTAACCTGGGGGCTTATGCTGATCTGGAAATGGCCGAAAGGGCCGTGGAAATGATCCAGGCTGATGCCCTTCAGGTGCATTTAAATATACCCCAGGAACTGGTTATGAAAGAAGGTGACCGGGATTTTAGAGGTTACCTGGATAACATTACAGCTTTGGCTAAGGGTTTAAAAATTCCCCTTATGGTTAAAGAAGTAGGTTTTGGGGTAAGTATGGAAACAGCCCAGACTTTACTGGAAGCAGGGGTTAGGCTCCTGGATGTGGGAGGTCGTGGAGGTACAAACTTTTTAGATATTGAGGCCCAGAGAAGGGGAATCCAGCTGGAAAAGGAATGGCTCAACTGGGGAATACCTACTCTGATCAGCCTGGTAGAAGCCCTTCATGTCTTTAAAGGAAAAGGTGAAGTTATTGCCTCAGGAGGGATAAGTAATTCCTTTAATCTGGCCAAATCCCTGGCCCTGGGTTCTAAGGCTGCCGGTATTGCCGGTATACCCTTAAAAATCATAATGGAAGAGGGGGAGGACAGTTTCCTGGATTGGATGGGGGAACTTATCCATTCTTTAAAAGTATTAATGGTAATGGTAGGAGTTACAAACCTGGAGGAACTCAAAAAAGTTCCCCTGGTAATTAGAGGGAAGACCGGGGAGTGGCTTAGCACCAGGGGCATTGATATAACTCACTTGGCTCAACAAAGATAAAGATAAAGTACGTGGTAATAAATCCACGTGCTTTTTTTATTTTCACCTTCTTAATATAAAGAATAAAAGCTACCTTATTGGTTAGTATAAAAATAGTAAATCTGCGAAGGAAGGTGAAAGTAATGCCTGTGGGAATGATTTTATTAATTGGGGTGGGAATACTGATTTACCTGGGTTTTGCCCAGCGAGCCCTGGACAGGATGAGGCTTACCGATAAGCAGGCCCTCCTGTTTATCGGGGCCGTCCTTATAGGGGGTTTTATTCCTGATATTCCCCTGACGGAAAATGTGAGTATAAACATTGGTGGAGGAATACTTCCCATATTATTAATAGGCTATCTTTTGTATAGGGCGGATACCGTAAAGGAAAAGGGAAGGGCTGTGGCCGCCCTTTTGATTGCTACTGTAGCTGTATATGGGGCTACAAAGATAGTGCCCGTGGAGCCTACCTATAGCGTATTTATGGATCCCATGTATATTTTTGCTTCCCTGGCGGGTATTATCGGCTACCTGGCAGGACGTTCCCGGAGGTCTGCCTTTATAGCGGGGGCAGGTTCCATGGTACTGACAGATATAATCTCCCGGGTTGAAGTTGCCCTTATAGGAGGCCGGGGGACCCTGGTTATCGGAGGTGCGGGGGCCTTTGATGCTATAATTATTGCAGGTATATTAGCTGTTTTCCTGGCGGAAGTGGTAGGAGAAACCCGGGAAAGAATCCAGGGAGGGACTTCCCAGGTGCCCCGGGGGCATAGAAAACTAGAAGAAACCCCAAGAGATAAAAATCCTCATGATAAGGAGGGTGAGTAAAAATGAAAAGTAGAGGTAAACTCCTTTTACTGGGTTTAGTTTTTGTATTATTGTTAGGGATTTTCCTGGAGGCTTACGGGGGGAAGGAAGAAGTTTTAAAGATTTCTACCGGGGAAAGCCAGGAATTTTTTGAGTTTTTAAACCCTGATGAAAGAACTGATGGTGAATACTATACCCTGGTGGATGAAGAAGGAAATGCCATTATGAAAACCGCCCGGTACCTTCATGAAGGGGATTCTTTTATAGGAGGGGATAACCGGTTTTTTGAGGTATTCAAGGTTGAGGATAACCTGGCTTATGCTAGACAGGTAGATAGTTCACCGGCCCTTGGTCCATCCCTTGCCCCTTTAACCAAAGGGATATCTCGTTTCCTTCCTTTTGAATTTCCCGTTATATTTCAAGGGGATGAGGAGAAAGATAGAACCATTGGAATCTATCATTCCCATGGAGCAGAATCCTATGTTCCCAGTGACGGTTCAGAAAGCATCCCCGAAGGGGGAGGCGTTTTAAAAGTAGGAGAAACTTTTGCCTCCCGTCTGGAGCAAGAAGGAGTAGAAGTAATTCATTCCCAGGAGACTCATGTTCCCCATGATTCAGGAGCATATCTCCGCTCTCGCCGAACGGCTGAAGAATTGTTAAAAGAAAATCCTGATGCCGTATTTGACCTTCACCGGGATGCAGTGCCTCCCCAGGAATACCTGGCAGAGATAGACGGGGAGGAGAGGGTCCAGATTACCCTGGTGGTGGGAAGGCAAAATCAAAACTCTGGTAATAACCAGGATTTTGCAGAAGGTTTAAAACAAGTAGCTGATGAAAAACATCCAAATCTTATACGGGGAATCCTTATGGCTAAGGGGAACTACAACCAGGACATGAATCCCCGCAAGCTTTTGCTGGAAGTAGGCACCCATGAAAATAGCAGGGAGGATGCCGAAGAATCCATAGACCTTTTTGCGGAGGTGGCCACAACCTACCTTTATGATACCGGGGCGGGTGATGAACAGAGGGGCGCCCTTCCCGACAGCCCTTCCGGTGCGGGAGGTATAGCCTTTGGAAGAGTTATAGGACTGATTTTTTTAGCCCTCCTGGCTGCTGCTGCCTTTCTTCTTATAAGCACCGGAAGCTTCGAGGAGTTAAAGGCTAAAGTGAAAAATTTTGCCCAAAGGGAGTTTTCAAAACAGCCTGAATCCGATCCTGATAAAGACAAAGGAGAATAAAAATGCCTCCTTTCTTTATAACTATAGTGACGGCGGTAATCCTGGGAACCCTGGCTCGTTTTTTTATGCTAAAGGTAGATTACCGCCAGTATCCCAGTTATCCCCATGGAGTGGTTACCCACCTTTCCCTGGGTTTTATTGCCGCTACCCTGGGGGCAGTAGCCCTTCCGGCTCTCCTGGAAAAGGAATTTGCCGCCGTTAGTTTTTTGGCCCTGGCTGCCCAGCAATTTAGAGAGGTAAGGACCACGGAAAGGGAAATGCTTCTGCACCTGGATAAATCCGAACTGGTTCAGAGGGGCCCCGACTATATAGAAGGAATAGCCCGGGTTTTTGAATCAAGAAACTACCTGGTGATTTTAACAGCCCTCATTGTCAGCACTGCCACTCACTTTTTCAATCCCCTCCTGGGCATTATATCTAGCATTCTGGCCGTTGCTGCGGGCAACCGTCTTATGACGGGAAGAAATATAAAGGATATAGCCCGGGTAAGGCCGGGGGAAATCCGTTTTGAAGGACCCAATGTATTTGTAGAAAACATTCATATTATGAACCTGGGAGGGGAAGAAACCAGGGAAACTATCATAGAGAGGGGTTTGGGGGTAATAATTGAACCCTTCAATGATAATGAAAGGGAAACCCTGGCCAATAATGGACAGAGGATGGCCCTGGCCCATGAGGCCGCCTCCCAGCTGGGGGTTTACAAGGACGTGGATACCCCAGAGTTTACTCCTTTAGTTAGAAGGGATAAAGACACGGGTAGAATAGGAATGCTCATTCTACCTATTGAAAGGGATATGGAGTTTTTGATTACAGCCATCAAAGGAGTGCCAGTGCTGGAAAGCGCTACAGGTAAGCCCTTAAGATCCCGGGCCGGGAAAAAGGCAGAAGATTAACTTCAAGGAGTTATGTCTATGGATGTTACCCTAAGTAAATTTATACTTGCTGCTGTTACTACCAAACCAGGAATAGTAGAGGGCAATTTCCCTATTTTTATGGTAGAAAGCCAGGAGGAGCAGGAGAGGATAGCTACCACCCTGGGCAGGGTTTTAGAAGGGGTGGTCCATGATATGGAAAACGGAGTGTTCATCCTGGTTAAGCACTGATGGAAGGGAGAAACATGAAAGTAATTTACCATTGTTATGGAGGAAGTCATTCTTCTGTTATTGCGGCGGCCATACATGTAGGGATAATACCTTATCATTTATCTCCCCCCAAAGAAGCTTTTTTCTCCTGCCCCCTCTTTGATCAATGTAATCCTGAAAATCATGGGACAATACATTTGGTAGGCATTGATGAAAAAGGCAATGAAGTATATTCTATGGGATGTAGAGGTTCCTTTCCCTTACTGAAAAACACTATGGAGGGGATTTTAAATATCATGAGATTTGATCCCCATGATATTTATTTTGTTGACACCCTACCTTATGTAAACCTGGGAATGAGAATAGGGGGGTTTTTGTCCCGTCAGTGGGGCCTAATAAGCCTGGGCAGGCCCATGGTATTGAGGGGTTCTCAAAAGATCTTTTGTGATCTGGTCCGGCTGGTGGAGGAGGTAAAAGGAGATTTAAAGAAAGGTTAAATAAAATGATTTTAATATACCACTGCTTTGGCAGCGCCCATTCTTCTGTAGTAGCTTCAGCTATTCACCTGGGAATGCTTCCCCTTGACCGGGTGCCCAGGGAAGAGGAAATACTAACCCTTCCCCATTATGACCAGACCCCCCGGGAGGAACTGGGAAATCCTTTTTATGTGGGCAGGGACGAATATAACTGGGAAGTATATATTTTAGGATTGGCTAACCAGAAGGAGCTGGCTAAAAGGACTATCTGGAGCCTTCTTAAAATATATAATGTCCCCTCCCATTATTTAATTCTGGCCGATTCCCTTAAATGTATTAACAACCTTACCCGCCTGGGAGGTTTTTTGTCTCGACGGGTGGGGCTGGTTAGTATAGGACGCCCTTTAACTATAAAAGGAATTCAGAAGGGATATTATCCTTATGTAAAACTGGTGAAGCAGGTGAAAAAGCAGATTAAAGAAAGGAGCAGGAGAAAGGAAACTTTAATTTTGCCCTGATTTAATCTGTTTTCTTGACAGGAGTAAGCTCCTTGTAGGATAATTGATAAAGGGGAAACAAATATTTGGTATTTAGAAGGGTGAGGGGATTGACCAAAAAGAGTGGGATAATAGAAAAGGTAGAACCGGGCTCTATAGCCGAAGAAGTTGGCCTGGCTCCGGGGGATGAACTGGTAAGCATTGATGGAGAAAGCTTCCGTGATATTATTGATTACCGCTTTTTATGTGCGGGAGAAGAACTGGAATTAAGGGTAGTTAAAGAAGATGGTGAGGAATGGGAAGTAGATATAGAAAAGGACTATGATGAAGACCTGGGTATTATTTTTACCAGCCCTACCATCGACCAGATTAAAGAATGCCAGAACAGGTGTATTTTTTGTTTTATTGAACAGATGCCCGGGGGAATGCGTCCCACCCTTTATATTAAGGATGACGATTATCGTCTTTCTTTTCTTTATGGGAATTTTGTCACCCTTACCAATCTCAAGGAAGAGGATATACAGAGGATAGAAAGGGAGCACCTCTCTCCCCTTTATGTTTCCGTACATGCCACAAAACCTGCCCTGAGAAATAAAATGATGAACTGCAGGAAGGCGGGAAAAATCATGGACCTCCTGGAGAGGTTAGCCCGGGCCTCCATAGAATTACACGGGCAAATTGTTCTTTGTCCGGGGGTCAATGACGGAAATAACCTGGACAGGACCCTGGAGGACCTGGCGGGATTATGGCCCTCCTTTAAATCTGTAGCTCTAGTACCTGTAGGCATTACCCGGTACAGGGATAAGCTTTTTCCTTTAAACCCTGTCAAAAAGGAAGATGCTGAAAAGCTATTAGAACAGGTGGGAAAATGGCAGGAAAAATTTATTGACCGGCTGGGAAGTCGTTTTGTTTTCCCGGCAGATGAGTTTTTTTTAAAAGTTGGACAGGAAATACCCTCCCATGAATATTACGAGGATTACCCTCAAACAGAAAACGGAGTAGGGTTAATAAGAATCTTTCTTAATAACCTGGAAAAATGGGAAGAGGCCAGCCTTCCCGCAAAACTAGAGGAGCCTCTTACCCTTTCCCTGGTCACAGGTGTATTGGCCAGGCCGTACCTGGCGAAAATAAAAGAATTTTTCAAACCAGTTCAGAATCTAAAGATTAAAATATGGGAGGTTGAAAATATTTATTTTGGCCCGGAAGTTACGGTAGCAGGCCTTATCTGTGGTAAAGACATTATAGATGTATTGAGCGATAACCAGCTGGGAGATTTACTCCTTCTGCCCGATGTAATGGTTAAAGACCAGGACAGTATTTTGCTGGATGATTTTCATATAAGTGAAATTGAGGATATCTTGCAGGTTAAGATTAAAATTCTAAACAGCCTACTCCAAGGCGTAGAACCCGGTGACTTTTACACTGTTAAGGAGGAGCATTAATGGAACCAGTAGTAGCTATAGTAGGTAGACCTAATGTAGGTAAGTCTACCCTTTTTAACCGGCTGGCCCAGACTCGCACGGCCATAGTAGAAAAGGAACCGGGAGTGACCAGGGACAGGATTTATTCCAAAGTTCAGTGGCTTAATCATACCTTTACCCTTATCGATACGGGTGGAATTATAATGGAATCCCGGGATAAAATAGAAGAAAGCATTAAAAGCCAGGCCCGGTTGGCCATAGATGAAGCGGACCTGATTCTCCTGGTGGTGGATGTGCGACAGGGTTTAACCAACCTGGACGCAGAAGTTGCTGACATGCTCAGGAAAACCAAAAAACCCGTTATAGTTGTGGCTAACAAAGTAGATGAAGGAAAATTGGAAGGCCAGGCTTTGGAGTTTTATTCTTTAGGGTTAGGGGAACCCTTTCCCGTTTCCGCAGCACATGGATTAAATACAGGGGATTTACTTGATTACATAGTGGAAAAACTGCCCGAAATTATTCCTGGAGAAGATGACGAATTAGAAGAAGGTATTATAAAGGTGGCAGTGGTGGGAAGGCCTAACGTGGGAAAGTCCTCCCTCATTAATAACCTGATAAAAGAGGAAAGGATGATTGTCACGGATATTCCCGGAACTACCAGGGATTCGGTGGATTCTTTCCTGGAAAGAGAAGGGGACAAGTTTCTTTTTATGGATACTGCCGGCATCCGGAGAAAAAGCAGGGTTAAAGCCCCTGTGGAGTACTACAGTGTTCTAAGGTCTTTCCGGGCTATGGAAAGGTCGGATGTGGTTGTCCTCCTGCTAGATTCCCTGGAAATGGTCACTGACCAGGATAAGAGGATAGCCGGCTTTGCCCATGAGAAAGGCAAAGGAATTATTATTGCTGTTAATAAATGGGACCTGGTGGAAAAGGACAATAAAACCTATGGCAAATTTAAAAACCAGGTCCGCCAGGAATTAATTTTTTTGCATTATGCACCTCTCCTTTTCATATCTGCCCGGACAGGCCAGAGGGTCTTAAAGCTTTTAGATTTGATCAAGGAGGTCTATGTTAATTCTTCTTGCCGTATCCCCACGGGAATCCTTAACAACCTTATCCGGGAAGCGGTAGGGGTCAGCCCACCTCCTGCTATAAAGGGAAGGGCCCTTAAAATATATTATGTAACCCAAACGGGGGTAAAACCACCTACCTTTATAATTTTTGTGAACAATCCTGAACTTTTGCATTTTTCATATAAGCGGTATTTAGAAAACCAGTTAAGGGAGGCCTTTGATTTCCAGGGAACTCCCATAAGATTAATCACCAGGAAAAGGTAAAGAGCTAATTAACGAGGAGGAAGAGTTATGGAGTATCTGGCTGTAATCATAGCATATCTAATAGGATCGATTTCCTTTGGTTATATTTTTTGTAAAGGATTAAAAGGAGTGGATATAAGGGAAATTGGCAGCGGCAGCACGGGAGCCACCAATATTTCCCGGGTCCTGGGATTTGGACCTGCCCTTTTAATATTTATTTTAGATGCTCTTAAAGGTATAAGTGCCCTTTACCTGACCCAGGTATTTACTGATAGCCCTTACCTGGTCATCCTGGCCGGCATTGCCGTGGTGGCCGGTCATAACTGGCCTGTTTTTTTTGGCTTCCGGGGGGGGAGAGGAATTGCAACAAGCCTGGGGGTTTTAATAGGTATTTCCCCTCTGGTGGTGCTGGGGCTTTTGTTAGTAGGTGCTTTTGTTATTGCTGTAACCAGGTATGTTTCCCTGGGATCTGTTATGGGAGCCCTGTCTCTACCCTTACTAATGTGGTATTTTGGTCTGGAAGTGCCTTACATAGTCTTTGGATCTTTTATGACCGTTATGGCCCTGGTGCGTCATATTCCTAACTTGAAAAGGCTTAGAGAAGGGAAAGAAAGCAAAATAGGAGATAAATTGAAGTAAGAGCTGGGGGGAAGTAGCTGTGGAAAATCCTTGTGGAGTAGTTGGAGCAGGAGGTTGGGGAACTGCCCTTGCTTTGGTAATGGCTCGAAAGGATTATAAAGTCAAGCTTTGGGTAAGGTCAGAAGAAAATTTAATTCAAATGAAAGAGGAAAGGGAAAATAAAAAGTATTTGCCGGGAGTTTTCCTTCCTGAAAATATTGAGTTATCGCGGGACCAGGAAGAGGTGGTAAGGGGAAGCAGGTTAATAGTAGTTGCCCTGCCCTCCCATGTCTTGAGAAATTTTATAATAGAAGTAAAAAAGTTTATTCCCCGGGATTCCTTTCTGGTTAGTGCAACCAAGGGTTTAGAAAAGGATACTTTTAAGAGAATGTCCCAGGTTATAGAAGAAGAACTGGGCACCTATTTTTATTTCAGAACGGCGGTTCTTTCCGGGCCTA
>SKLX01000189.1 GCA_007121375.1 Bacillota bacterium
AAAGAGGATAATACTGGCCTGGATTACCAGTTAGTAGTGGAGGAAGCTATAAGAAGGGACGAGGCTGCCTTTGTCCTGGCCGGGAGCTTCAAGGAAGAAATGAATAAAATTAAGGGTATAATGGAGACTGCGTCAAGTAAGGGAAACCTGGAAGTGGTTATTGTACCAGAAGGTGGATCTCCAAAGGATAACCTGGAAGAAGGAGAGCAGGTAAGGGCTGGCAAAGCCCTTTCATCACTAATTGAGGCCATGGCCAGGCTGCGGAGCCCCCAGGGATGTCCCTGGGATCAGAGGCAAGACCATAAGTCCTTAAAGCCTCATCTTATTGAAGAAGCTTATGAAGTGGTACATGCCATTGATCTGGAGGATAAGGAAGCCCTGTGCGAAGAACTGGGGGATCTTCTTTTACAAATAGTATTTCACAGTCAGCTGGCGGCAGAAAAAAAGGCCTTTACCATGGAGCAGGTTATAGAAAGAATTTGTGAGAAAATTATTAGAAGGCATCCCCATGTTTTTGGTAAGGAAAAGGTTGAAGACGCGGATGAAGTATCTTTCAACTGGTCAGAGATCAAGTTAAAGGAAAAAGATAAAAAAAGTAGATTTTCTATGCCTGCAGGCCTGCCTGCCTTGAAGAGGGCTCAAAAGGTACAGCAGCAGGCAGCACGTTATGGCTTTGATTGGGACCATGTAGAAGGCGCCTGGGAAAAGGTTAAAGAAGAACTTAAAGAGCTGGAAAAGGTATATAATAAAAGGGAACGGGATAAAATAGAAGAAGAAATAGGAGACCTAATTTTTGCCATTGTTAATATCTCCAGGTTTTTAAGAATTGATGCGGAACTGGCCCTGGCAGCTACCGTGGAAAAGTTTTTAAGGAGAATGCACTATATTGAAGAGGTAGTTGAAAAGGAAGGAAAGAATTTTAAAGATTACCACCTGGAAGATCTAGATAAAATTTGGGAAGATGCTAAAAAAAAGGGCCTTTAGGGCAAAAATAACATAATTTTTGCAGGAGTTTAAAAATTTTTAGCGAATTAGCTTATTGTATTTCTATTAATAAATATAACAGTAGGAGGGATTTCGATTGAATAAGTCTGAACTCATTGGTGTAGTAGCTGAAAAATCGGGGATGACAAAAAAGGATACAGAAAAGGTAGTTAATGCAGTTTTTGAAAGCATCACTGATGCATTATCCGAAGGAGAGAAAGTTCAGCTGATAGGATTTGGTACCTTTGACCTGCGAAAGCGTAAGGAGCGGGAGGGAAGGAATCCTGCAACAGGTGATGTTATTAAAATACCCGAAGCTACAGTTCCAGTTTTTAAAGCTGGTAAAGCATTGAAAGAAAACGTTAAGTAAATGAATTTGCTAAAAGTGCTTGGAAGGTTTAAACAAGCATTTAAAATGAAAATTAGGTCTAGAAAGGCCTAATTTTTTTTGGGAAAAAAATAACCTTAAAGTATATTATGAGTCTCCCCCAGAGAATACTAACAGAGAAAACTAAAATAAATGATATTTATAAAAATATAGGAGGCTCTAGAAAGGAATGCTGCAAAATAAAAATGCTACAATTGTTGCTGTTATTCTTGGTATAATGGTGGCTGTTGCCGGGGCCGGTAAATTAATGGAGCCCCGTATAGAAAACAGGCCTTCCCCTTTTCAGGAAAGAGCTTTGCCGGAATTACCTGCAGAAATAGAAGCTGAAGAAAAGGAAGAGCCTGTCTTAAGGGTTTACATTGATGAAGAGGATAGAGTAGAGGATATGCCTTTTGAAGAATATATTAAAGGGGTTGTAGCAGGAGAAATGAAGCCTGATTGGCCTGAAGAAGCCCTGGCAGCCCAGGCCATCATTGCCCGGAGCTTTACCCTGCAAAAAATTCAGGAAAAAGGAGGGGTGCCAGATAAAAACGCCCATGCTTCTACTGATATAGAAGAATTTCAAGCTTATGATGCTGATTCCATTACCCAGCAGGTAGAGGAGGCCATAGGAAAAACCAGAGGCCAGGTAGCTGTTCACCAGGGTAATTTTATCCGGGGGTGGTTCCATGCTTACGCAGGGCCCAGGACAGCCCAGGCTGATGAAGGTCTGGCTTTTGAAGGGCCTAATCCTCCTTATATACAAGGGGTAAAGAGTCCGGGAAGGGATATTGTGCCCGAAGAAGAAGGTTTTTGGAGTGAGTCCTTTACCCTGGAAGAGATAAGAAAAGCGGTAAAAGAGCAGACGGGCAATGATCCCGGTTCCATAGAAAGGTTTGAAACTGCCCAAAAGGGTCCCTCGGGACGGGCCACTCTTTTTCAAATTAATGATATGGAAGTCTCTGCACCGGATTTGAGGATAGCCCTGGATAGTACCCGGATGCGCTCAACCTATATCGAGGAAATAAATATGGAAGGTGAAGGGGTTTCCCTTGAAGGCGAAGGTTTCGGCCATGGAGTGGGTATGTGCCAGTGGGGAGCCAGGGCTCAGGCGGAAGATGGACTTTCTGCAGAGGAAATAGTTAATTACTTTTATCGTGATGTAGAGATAGTAAAGCTTTGGGAATAAATAACTTAACAACTAAATACACAGTGTTGTTTTTGGCCCCGGGGAGGGGCTTGTTTTTTTTGGTATAAATTTATTCTTACTGCATATTATGGATAATAATGAGATTATGAAGGAGGGCTGGTAATGGAGGATAAAAGGCGCCAGGGAAATCAGCAAAGACACAGGCTAACTATTGAGAACAGGGAATATATGGAGATCGGTGGTGTGCTCCATGTGGACAGCTTTGATGATGAGGAAATAATATTAGAAACGGAGTTAGGCCTGCTGGCTGTGCGGGGTGAAGACCTTCACATTAAACATTTAAACCTGGAAGAAGGAGAATTAAATATCGAAGGATTTATTTTGGAGCTGGCTTATTCTGAGGAAAGAGGCAACCAGGGATTGCGAGGAAAGGGTAAGGGTCTTTTGGAAAGACTTTTTAGATAAAAATACGTGGGCTTCCACGTTTTTTTATTCTCCGGGGTAAAGTGGAGGTGAAGGCTTGTCGATATCAGTTGAAGTCAACATTTTATTGTCTTTAATGGCCATAGGGTTTTTACTGGGAATGGCCTTTGATCTATTTTATATTTTTAAAAGCTACTGGAATATAAAAAATTCGTGGTTTAATATTATTATAGATTTTACCATCTGGGTTATATTAACAGGTGGAGCCTTTACAGGTCTTTTACTTATTAATTGGGGGCAGGTAAGATTTTATGTTTTCCTGGCCATGGCTCTGGGATATCTTGGTTATTATGTAACACTAAGAAATAGGTTCTGTAAAATAATTAATATATTTATGCAATTTAGAAAAAATTTATTAGTTAAAAAGAAGGATTTTTCAAAAGACAGGTAGAATGATAATATCCAATACAGGGGGTTTTATAGGTAATGATAAATAAAGAGTTACCTGGAAGGTGGCAAAATAAAAAAAGGGATAAAGTAAAAAGGATCAAATTTCGTTCCTGGACCCAGGAATTTTCAAAATCCAGGGTAGCATTGGTGTTATTTTGTGTTTTCCTCTGTTATTTTGGTGTTTTGTTTGTAAACCAGATGTTAAAAATGAATGAAATGGACTCCAGGGTGGCAGAATTAAAGATGGAAATAGAAGAAGTTAAAAGATATAATGAAGAATTAGAGCGGGAAGTAGAACTTCTCCATAATTATGAATATATTGAAACACTAGCACGAAAGGAATTGGGGTTGATAAAATCAGGCGATGTATTATTTAATGTAGATAACAACAGGTATGTATTCCAGGAAAAGCAAAGGTAAAAGACTATCCCTGTTCCTGGCAAAAAAACATTAATCACATTCATTGGAGGAGGATTTTTTTAGTATGTCACTTGAAGTTGGCAGCATTGTAGAAGGGTTGGTAACGGGAATTACCAACTTTGGTGTATTTATTAAACTTCCAGGAGGAGAAACAGGCCTGGTGCACATTTCGGAAATAGCTGATACCTACGTTAAAGATATTAACGATTATATTAAAAAAAGAGACAAAGTTAAAGTTAAAGTATTAAGTATTGACAAGGGCGGAAAAATAGGCCTGTCCATTAAACAGGCAAATGAAAGTTCTGGCAGGAAAAATCAGCAGAGCCAGAATGGTAGAGATAAACGTCAGGAAAATAAAAGACCTGTCAGCTCAAACTTTGAAGATAGAATATCAAAATTTTTCAAAGAAAGTGATGAAAGGCAGCATGATTTGAAAAAGAATACCGAGGCCAAAAGGGGTGGAAAAGGCTCTTATAACCAGGAACTCGGTTAATATTTATTATTCAATCAGTTTAGTTATATTTTTGTAAATCTAAAAGTATTCCAGGGGAATACTTTTTTTATTGGAGGGATCTAGAATGAAAAAAGCAGTGATAGATATTGGAACCAACTCTGTGCGGATGCTTGTGGGAGATTTCAAAGGAGACAGGTTTGAGCCCATTAATTACAGGGTTGAAATTACTCGCCTGGGGGAAGGAATTGGAAGAGAAAGGAAACTCACGAGCAAGGCGGTTAAGCGAACTCTTAAGGTTATCAGAGCTTATTTAAGGGAAATAAAGGACCAGGGAGTTGATAATCTTTGGGTTACAGCTACCAGTGCTGTTAGGGAAGCGGACAACAAGGAATTTTTTATTTCCCTGGTAAAGGAAGAAACGGGTCAGGAAATTAAAGTTCTTTCGGAAGAGGAAGAGGCAAAACTCAGTTATGGGGGGGTTATAAAATTTCTCCCCGGTCTCCAGGAAGAACCCCTGGTTTTCGACCTGGGTGGAGGGAGCACGGAATTCATTTGGAAGGAAAAAGGGGAGGTTATTTGTAGAAGTTGTAAAATTGGAGTGGTAAGATTAACGGAAACATTTTTACATTCAGATCCACCTTCTTTGAAGGAACTTGAAAGGTTAACAAACCATACGGTTGGAATCTTAAAGAACCTGAAAAAGGAAGTAGAAGTTAAAGGAGAAAAGTTAGTTGGGGTGGGAGGAACTATAACCTCCCTGGCAGCGGTCAGGCAGGAGTTACAGGAGTATGACCCTGACAGGATACACGGCTTTGTTCTTAAGCGGGAAGAAATGGAGATGCTCCTGAAAAAATTTATTTCCCTCGAGGAAAAAGATAGAAAGGAAATTTACGGCTTGCAGCCTCAGCGGGCTGATGTTATTATTGCCGGAACCCTGGCCGTAATGGCTATTATGGATACCTTTCAATTTAAAGAGGTTACCGTCAGTGAGGGAGATATTCTCCTGGGAATCTTATACTCTTTCAGCTGAGCATCAACTTAGCCCCCAGGGCCAGGAAGACCAGGCCCAACCCCTTAACCCAGCTGAAGGAAATTTGCTCCAGCCCAAAAAGGCCGAAATGGTCGATAAATAGGGCAGTGGTTACTTGGCCAACTATTATGGCTGTGGTGGTAATAGCAACTCCCAGGCGAGGTATGCTGTATACCACCGTGTAAACAATTATTACCCCCAGGATGCCTCCTAAATAAACATACCAGGGAGCCTGGGGTATTTTTAGCAGGTCACCTTTTCCTATTCTAAATGCAAATAAGCCCGCAAGTAGAACCAGCAGTCCTACTAGATGGACAATAAAAGTAGCTTCCAAAAGCCCAATTACTTTTCCCAGAACTGAATTAAGGGAACCCTGGAGGGCCATGGATAACCCTGAAAACACTGCTACTATTAAGGCTATAATTTTGGCGGACATTAAAGATATACCCCCTTTGGATATAATCTTGTTTATTTTAAACAAAAATAACTGGAAATATACTGATGTCTTCGCATATACATTTTAATATGAATAAGGCTGTACCAGGGGCAGCGCAAGGCGGGGATATCTGTGGGCAAGGGGAAAAGGGTGGTGCTGGTAGGAAGGCCCAATGTAGGGAAAAGTGTAATCTTCAATCAGCTTACCAGTTCATATGGAATGGTTTCTAATTACCCGGGGACCACGGTAGAAGTAAGGAAAGGTACAGGGGAAGGGTCTGGAGGATCCTACCAGGTTCTGGATTCGCCGGGAATATATAACCTGCTTCCTTTTTCTAAGGAAGAAGAGGTCACTTTAAATATTTTGCTGGAAGGAAATATTCACCTGGTAGTTCAGGTGGTGGAAGGAAAAAACATTGAAAAAACTCTGCCCTTTACCTTTCAACTTATGGAAACGGGGTTTCCCCTGGTGCTGGTAGTGAACATGCTGGATGAAGGGGAAAGGTTAGGAATTAGGATAGATCTTGGGGAGCTGGAAAAAAAGTTAAAAATCCCGGTGGTGGGCACTGTATCTACCCGGGGAAGAGGAATAAATAAACTCAAGGAAACCATAGACAAAGAGCTGGGAAAGAAATTAACAAAGTGGAAAATTCCTTTTGCACTGGGGGATTATCCCCCTGCTGTTAAAGAGCCCCTTCAAAAAATGGTTTCTCACATGGAGGGTTACTATAAATTTAACAAAAGGGCTTTAGCCCTGATGTTCCTTCAAGGGGAGGCCAGGGCAGAAGAGATTTTAAAAAAAGGTGAAGGCAGAAATTATAGAACTCTGGTGAAGATAAGGGAAAAAGAATCCAGGGATTTTTCTTTATTGATTAATTCCTGGAGGCTGGGAAAAGCCAGGGAAATACTGCAAGGTGCTGTCCACTTTTCAAGGGAAAAAACTATTTCAAGAAGGGACTTATTAAGCAGGATTACCCTTCATCCCCTGGGAGGACTCCCCCTTCTTTTTTTGGTTCTTTATATAGGTCTTTACAAGTTTGTAGGAATATTTGGAGCTGGGACCCTGGTTGATTACCTGGATGGACAAATATTTGAATTGTGGGTTATTCCTCATTTAGTAGGTGCTATAGAGCACCTACCTCTGCCGGGGCTTAAGTATTTATTTCTTTCCCCCTACGGAATTATTACTTTGGGTTTTCGTTATGGCCTGGCTATAGTGTTGCCTATAGTCTGCACTTTCTTTTTGTTTTTGTCAGTGGTGGAGGATTCCGGCTATCTTCCCCGGCTGGCCATGCTCCTGGATAGATTTTTTAAAAAGTTTGGGCTAAACGGCCGGTCGGTTATTCCTCTGGTTCTGGGATTGGGCTGCGGCACCATGGCAGTTCTTTCTACCAGAACCCTGGAAGGAGAGAGGGAAAGGTTTATTGCTGTTTTCCTTCTGGCCCTGGGGGTCCCCTGTTCAGCCCAGCTGGGAATAATAATGGCCATGTTGGCTATGAGTCCTGCAGCCCTGGTAATTTGGGGTGCTGCCCTTCTGGTGGTGCTAAGTGTGTGCGGGTACTTGATGGATAAATTTCTACCTGGTAAGCCATCGAAATTTTATATGGAGATACCCCCCTTGAGAATTCCCAACCCCGGATCGGTTTTGAAGAAGACGTTGGCCAGGGTTAAGTGGTACATGAAGGAGGTGATACCCCTTTTTTTGTTAATTAGTGTTTTTATGGTATTAGGAAGTTTAACCGGGCTATTAACTTTTTTAACGGAGATAAGTGCTCCTTTTCTTCAGGCTATGGGATTGCCACGGCACCTGGCTTCGGTCTTTATGATAGGTTTTTTTCGCCGGGATTATGGGGCAGCAGGCTTGTATACCCTTTTACGGGAAGGGGAGCTGACCATTAACCAGCTTTTGGTTGCTTCCTTAACACTTTCCCTGTTTCTTCCCTGTATCGCCCAATTTGTCATGATTATCAGGGAGCAAGGCTATTTAAAAGGTTTTATTATATTGATTTTGGTGATGATTTCAGCCTTCCTTGCGGGATGCTTATTAAATTTGTTTTTAACAGGATTATCCTGGGGAGGGGGACTTTAAAGGAGGGAGCCTGGGGTTGAAGGGTAAAGTCAAAATAAGAAGGAAAGAAATGCCTGTGACTGCATTAAATAAAGGGGAAGAGGGAATAATAGTTAAAGTAGGGGGAAGTGAGCTGGAGAGAAGGAAACTTTTTGCCCTGGGGTTACTACCGGGAGAAGTAATAATACTGGAAGAAGGATATCCTGTTATTTTGCTGCGGTCAGGGTATACCCTGGCTGCCCTGGATGAAGAAATGGCTAAAAATATTTTTGTTAGAAGCCTGGGTGTTCATCAGTAAGGAATTTATCCTTCATTTTTACCCGAGTTTATGTTATAATATAAACATACAGCGCGGGGTGGAGCAGTTGGCAGCTCGTCGGGCTCATAACCCGGAGGTCGCAGGTTCAAATCCTGCCCCCGCAACCATAATTTAGTGATAATAAAACGGCATCAGCCGTTTTTATTTTTTTGTCGAAAATAAAATTAAGCCATCCTCCCAAGTATGACAAGTTTTTTACCATCTATGGTTTATAATGGTAGAAAAATTTGAGGAGGTACCGGTATGAGATTAAAAGGCGGAGCCCTGCAGAATGTTTCCAGACCAAAAGCTTATACAGGGCTGAAGGAATCAGCCTTGTTCGAGATAATAACCAGGGGAAAAGAGGCTTTTCTGGAAGGAAAGCTTCTCTACTGCCTGGTGGGCTTTTTATTAGGCAGGTCGATCCTTCTGGGGGAGATGGCACCTTTCGGATTTCCCTTCTGGACAGTGGTATTTACTTTAACTCCTTACAAGAGCCTTTATGTTGCCCTGAGTATTATTGGGGGAAGCCTTACTATTTCCCTGGGTTGGCATCCCCTGAGGCTGGTTCTGGCGGTGGTAAGTTATATGGTTATTTATCATTATCTGGAAAAAAAGAAGGTTAATTTTCCCTCCTGGGGAATTATGGTTGTGTCTATGGTGCTATCCTTTTTACCCCAGCTGGTGGCAAATTATTTTCTGTTATATGACATGATTATTTTGTTATTTGAGGTTGCCCTGGCCCTGCTTGCCTGGGCTGTTTTTGCCCAGGTGGTTCCTCTTTTTAAAAAAGGAAATTTCCCTTCCCAGGGAATATCCTTTGAGGCAGGTATTAGCCTTATGCTGGCCTGTATAATGATGATAATAGGAATAGGACAGGAAACCCTGGGCCCTTTCACCCTTCAAGGCCTGGTCACCAGGTTTATAATCCTCTTGTTTGGGTACCTGGGAGGGGGAGGGTTGGGGGCTGCTGCCGGGGCTGTTTTAGGCTTTACCGTTACCCTTAACGGCGGGGAAGAGTTTATGCCCTATATAGGTGTTTTTGCCCTGGCAGGACTGCTGGGGGGAATTTTTCGGGAACTGGGGAAACTGGGATCTACGGCTGGCTACCTGGCTGGTTCCCTTCTGTTGAGTTTCTACCTTTATGACCCTTCCCTTTTAAGGAATATAGCGTTTGAAGATGCCCTGGCTTCAATCTTCTTTGCCGCCGTGCCCATAAGCTATTACCATAAACTTCAACTTTTTAAAGATAGGATTGTAAATGATGAAGGGGAGGAAAAAATAAATGGATCTCCGGAAATAGAAAAATACAATAACCTGGCAGCAAACCGGATTATGGATCTGGCCAAAATATTTGATGAAATGGCTGTTAACCTGAATAAAGGTAAGGAAGGTAGTAAGGAGGTTTCCCGGGAAGAGGAGTTGTCCTGGTTTACTGATGGAATAATATCTTCTCACTGCGGCAGTTGCAGTAATTACAGCTGGTGTTGGGAAAAAAATTATACCAAGACCAGTAAGGGTATGTATCAAATTTATAATTATCTGGCTAAAGAAGGAAAAATTTCTTACAGGGAATTACCCCGTTATTTAAATAAGAAGTGTTTTCAGAAAAAAGAACTGGTACAAACCGTCAATAACCTTTGGGGGGAACGTTCTGCAGATAATCTATACCAGGAACAGTTAAGGGAAAGCAGGAAAATTCTTGGGATGCAACTCCAGGGATTATCCGGAGTAATAAAAGAATTGTCCCGGGAAGTGAAGGTGGAAAGCCAGGGAAGAGGGGAGGGGAAAATAACAGCTAACCTTTTTACCGCAGAAATTGGGGTGGCCCAGATGGCTCCGGCAGAGGAAGAGGTCTCCGGGGATTCCTTTGGTTTTTTTGATATTAGAAAGGAAAAACAGGCTGTTATTTTAAGCGACGGAATGGGAAAGGGAGAAAGGGCCAGAGAAGAGAGTAAAATGGCGGTAAACCTCCTGGAAAAAGTCCTTAAAACTTGCTCCCGGAAGGAAGTAGCAGTCAGCACAGTAAATACCCTTCTGCAGTTGAGATTTGAAGAAACTTTTTCTACTATAGATTTGTTAATCCTGGACCTGGTAGAAGGAACAGGGGAGTTTGTCAAAATAGGTGCCTGTACCAGTTATATCAAGAGGGGTGAGGAGGTAATTGAGATTAAGGGTTCTTCTTTGCCCCTGGGGATTGTACCTGGGGTGGAGCCTTCTACTTCCCGGGAAAGGTTGAGGGGCAATGATTATATTGTTATGTTAACTGATGGCTTTACTGATCTTCGGGGAGGAAGGGCCGGGGATGCCTGGTTTAAAGAAATACTTAAAGAGGTAAAATATCTTCATCCCCAAATAATGGCAGACTGTATTCTGGAGCAGGCCTATCAGCTTTTTGAGGGAGAGGTAAAGGATGATTTTACCGTAATAGTTTGTAAGATTACTCAGATTAAACAAAAGGTTAACCAGCTTATATAGGTCAAAAGACCATTTTCAGGGAGCAATAAGCTCCTTTTTTATTATAAAACTATACAAAATTTTAATATAGGGTATAATTGGGTATAATAACTTTTTAATATATGATACCAGGGGGGTGGCCTGTTGTTTTTAGAAGAAAAGGTGGGAAAAACTGTTAGAGAACATAATCTTCTACAAGAAGGGGACAGGGTTCTGGCAGCAGTATCGGGAGGCCCTGATTCTGTTTGCTTGCTCCACCTCCTGAATTTACTGGCTGCTTCTTTTAAAATAGAGATTTTTGTGTTTCATTTAAACCACCTTACCAGGGGAGATGAGTCCCGGGAGGATGCCAAATTTGTCCAGGATTTATCCTCCCGCCTGGGCTTACCCTTTTATTATAAAACCTTTGATGTGCTCCGCTACCATAGGATGGCAGGGCTATCTTTCCAGGAGGCTGCTCGAAGGGCCCGGTTAAAGAAAGCAGGGGAGGCAGCTGATAAAATTCAAGCAAACAAGGTTGCTCTGGGTCATAATGCGGATGACCAGGCAGAAACGGTAGTTATGAGGATTTTAAGGGGTGCCGGGCTGGAGGGTTTATCAGGAATGGAATTCAAGGCCCCCTTTCCAGGGAGAAGAGGAGTCTTTCTTATTCGCCCTTTGATGGAGGTGTTTAGGGTAGATATTGAAAGCTACTGCCGGCAAAAGGAAATTAATTACCGGATTGATCCTACTAATTTAAAGCCCCTTTACCTGAGGAACAAAGTCAGGCTGGAGTTAATTCCCTATATTGAAGATAATTATAATCCGTCTTTTAAAGAAGGGCTTTTACAGGTAGCAAAAAACCTTTCCAGGGAAAATGATTATTTAAGAAAACAG
>SKLX01000016.1 GCA_007121375.1 Bacillota bacterium
AGGGCTGTTTAAAATAATAAAGTAGTAATATTCCTGATAATCCCCGCATAATCCTTAGTTATAGTTTGAATTAATGATATAATTTTGATATTATTAGTTTGAAGTCAAAATTATCTAAAAACCAGGAGGTGAATCCATTGACCAATCATGAAACAACAGAAATCAGTGAATATGGCTCTGTTCGCATAGCTGATGAAGTAGTAGCCACAATTGCCGGACTGGCTGCCATAGAAATTCCTGGAGTTGCTGGCATGAGCGGAGGAATAGCCGGTGATATTACAGAAATGTTGGGGAAAAAAAACCTTTCCAAGGGTGTTAAGGTAAAAATAGAAGAAAATGAAGCTTTTATAGATTTATACATGATTATGGATTATGGAATTAAAATCCATGAAGTATCCAGAGAAACCCAGGAAAAAGTAAAAATGTCTATAGAGAATATGACCGGCCTGAAGGTCAAATTTGTTAATATTCATATACAGGGAGTAAAATTTGGAGAAGAGCAGGTTATCCAAGAGGAAAGGGAAGAACAAGAAAGGGAAAACTTTTAAATTATCCAGACGTTAATACTTAGCCCCCTGGTTAATCCAGGGGGTTCATTCATATCCGGGAGGTGAAATAATTAATGCTTGTAAGAGAAAGATTCTTGCATATTCTATTGGCTGTTATCTTGCTGACAGCTGCATCCCTTCTTTTTGCCCTATCCTTTTCCATATATTCTCCCCATGAAGTTGAAACCGTCATTAAAACTATTTATGGTAACTGGCAGGGTGCTGCTGCAGGCATCATTATAGTGGTTTTTGGCCTTTGGGTCCTTTCTAAAACTTTTAAAACTAAAGAATCCCCCAGGATTATATACAGAAGTACTCCCCAGGGACAGTATATTGTATCATTTTCCGCCCTGGAAAGTATGGTTATTAAAGCCGCAAAAAAAGTGGAAGGTTTTATTGACCTTCAACCAGGTATTATCCCCCAGGAAAATAAAATAAAAGTATTAATTAAAGGAAGCATAGCCGAGGGTTATCAAATTCCTGCCAAGTGTGAAGAAGTCCAGGAAACAGTTAAAGAATACCTGGAGGAAATGTCAGGAATAACTGTAGAAGAAGTAAAGGTATTTATTGAAAATGTAGCGCCAGATAATACTTCCAGGCCTGTAAAATAGCTTAGCACCTCATTCCTTATATTTCAGATTTGAGGGGTGATTAAATGTCCATAATCGGACTGGTATTGGCCGTAATATTATTCCTGGTGGGCCTGGCAGGCACCCTCCTTCCCGCTCTCCCTGGCCCCGTCTTTATCCTGGCGGGCATGATTGTTTACGGTTTCTTTGTTGGCTTTGAAGGTTTAACCCCTGGTTTTTACCTGGCCCAGACGGCTATCCTTATCTTTATTTTTTTAATAGACTACCTGGCAGCATCAATAGGGACTAAAAGGTATGGGGGTTCCAGGCATGCTGTATGGGGTGCAGCAGCAGGCATCCTTCTTGGGTTAATATTTTTAGGCCCCCCGGGCATTATAATAGGGCCCTTTATCGGGGCAGTTGCCGCAGAGATCCTTTCGGGTAAAAACCTTAATCATGCCTTTAAGTCAGGTTTCGGCACCCTCCTGGGCCTCCTGGGGGGAACTTTCCTTAAACTTTGTATAGAAATAATGATGATTATATGGTTTTTATATGTCATCCTTTAACAGCTTTTTTCTTAAATCAATGGTCTTTTGTAAATCCAATTCTTTTCTTTCAGGATCCACTACTACTCCATACTCCCTTTCTGCCCGCTCCAGGGATACCAGACCCTTTTTTACGTCCCTGGTTACTTCCAGGGGATCCCTTTCATAAGGAGAACCGTATCCTCCTCCTCCGGGAGTATTGTAAATTATCTTTGTCCCCGAATCTACCCGGGTGGTAATTCTGGCAGGCTTTATTTCTTCCTTTCCTGCAGCATCCTTGAATATGTTTAAAGAATTAGCCCCCGGCTTTCCTCCCTTCAGCCCCCAGGGCCTGATTTTACCTCTTTCCGAACTGAGGGTTACCTGGGCCTCGTGGCCCAATACCTCTATTTCTCTGCATAAACCCATACCGCCCCTGTGTTTACCTGGACCTTCCGTATCAGGCCTTAAACTGTACCTGTTAACCAGGAGGGGGTAAGCAATTTCTATAACCTCCGTAGGGGTATTACGGGTATTGGTCATATTGGTATGAACACCATCCATACCATCCCCCCGGGAAGAAGCCCCCTGGCCTCCACCGTAGGTCTCCACATAAGAATAGTGTTCACCGTTTCTGGGGTCTACCCCGCCTATGGTAAACAGGCCCATGGTCCCGGCACTGGCTGCCGGAACCCTTTCGGGTAAAAATTTTGAAAAAGCACCCAGAATTACATCGGCAATCCTTTGGGCTGTATTAATATTGGCATTGGAAACGGGAGCGGGGTACAGGGGATTAACCAGGGTTCCTTCAGGAGTGTTTACTTCTAAGGGCAGAGAAATGCCTTCATTAGAAGGTATTTCAGGATTTAAAACTGATTTAACCACGTAATAAACACAGGCTAAAGTTACTGGCCGGGTGGAATTCACAGGACCCTGGGCCTGGGAATCAGTTCCATTAAAATCAAGGTAAATGGTATCTTCATTAATATTAACCTTAACCTTTATGGCCAGGGGAACTTCTGTTATCCCGTCCCCCTCCAGGTAGTCGGTATACTCCCAGCTTCCCCGGGGTAACATTTTTATTTCCTGCCTTAAAGCCCTTTCCGAATAATCTATTAATTCCTCCAGGTACTTTATTACATCTTCTTTGCCGTACCGGTCTATAAGTTCCAGGAACCGCTTCATTCCTACAGCATTGGCAGCAATCTGGGCCCTGATATCTCCATTGAATTCAAAGGAAGTTCTTACATTCCGGGAGAGAATTTCCATTATTTCCCCGTCCAACTTTCCTTTTTTCATTATTTTTACCGGAGGTATCCTTATCCCCTCCTGAAATATGGAAGTAGAATTGGAGGGAGTGCTGCCGGGAGTTATACCCCCCACATCCACGTGATGGGCCAGGTTGGCCATGATACCAATTATTTCACCCTGGTAGAATACGGGTAAAAATATACATATATCCGGCAGGTGGGATCCGCTAATATAAGGGTCATTAATTATTAAAGCATCTCCAGGAGAGAGTTTCTCCCGGGGGTAAGCCTTTAAAACCTCTTTTACTACCGACTGCATCAATCCCAGATGAAGGGGAATATGTTCAGCCTGGGCCACCAGCCTACCATCGGGGGTATATATGGCTGTAGAACAGTCTTTTCGATCTTTAATATTGGGAGAAAGGGCTGTCCTGATAAGGGTTACTCCCATTTCCTCCGCTATGGACTGGAGAGCATTTCGCATGACCTCCAGGGTTGCCGCATCTATCATGATTAAACCCCTCCTGTGCCAGTAATTAATATATTCAGTAAAGAATCTACCCGGGCTTTTTCCTGGGGAAAAACAATAAGGGTGGAATCAAGCTGCTCTATTACAGCGGGGCCCTGGATTTCATTTCCCGCCTCCAGTTTATCCCGCTGGTAAACAGGTGTTTTAACATATCCCCCTTCAAAATAAACGGATCGGTAAGTTAAAAATGCCCGGGAGGGATCTACTCCCTGGAGTTCATTTTCTTCAAGCTTTAAAGATTTCATTTTGCCCACGGCAGCCAGGCGCAAGTTTACCAGTTCTATTGAACTCTCCTCCCGGTTGTACCCATAAAACTGCCGGTGCAATTGATGGTAGGCCTGAACCATTTCTTTTATATCATCTTTAGTAAGCCTTTCCTCAGAGAGAGAAACATTTATTTCGTAAGCCTGGCGGGGATATCGAAGGTCAGCACTCCGCACAAAACTTATAATATCAGGGTCAAAACCTTCTCTCCTCAGCTCTTCCAGAGCTTCCTCCTTCATTTCATCAAATAGCTCTTCCAGGGCATACCCGTCAATTACCTTTTCTTGCATTATCCTGGTTAAAACATAGTCTCGCCTTACATCTGCCGCCAGCATCCCCAGGGCAGAGTTAATTCCCGGGTTTGGTGGAAGAATAACTTCTTTTATTCCCAGTTCCCGGGCCAAGTCTGGTGCATGTAACGGACCCGCTCCCCCAAAGGCAACCAGGGAAAACTCCCGGGGATCAAAACCTTTTTCCACGGAAACAACCCTTATCCCCCGTACCATATTGGCATTTACTACCTTTAAAATTCCTTCAGCCGCCTCCTCCACCGTTATATTCAAGGGGCGGGCTAGTTTTTCTTCTACTGCCTCCCGGGCCTTATCCAGGTGTATTTCCATCTCCCCACCAAGCAAAAAAGAAGGATTAATTCTTCCCAGGATAAGGTTGGCATCCGTTACCGTTGGCTCGGTTCCTCCTTTACCGTAACCGGCAGGCCCCGGAAAAGCCCCGGCGCTTTCAGGACCAACCTTTAAAGCCCCTCCCTGGTCCAGTCGGGCGATGCTTCCGCCTCCCGCCCCGATGGTATGTATTTCTATCATGGGCAGCTTTAAAGGGTATCCCCCTATATAGCTCTCTGTAGAATACCGGGGGTCCCCCTGGTAAATAAGGGATACATCCAGGCTGGTTCCTCCCATATCCATGGTAATTATATTTTTATTCTTGATGTTTTTAGCCAGGTGAAGTCCGGCGATAACTCCTCCTGCCGGTCCCGATAAGAGGGTCCTGGCACTTTGTTCCCGGGCAACGCCGGAGGTAATAATTCCCCCGTTAGACTGCATTATGTACAGGGTTGACCTGATGCCTTCCTTTCTTAGTTCTTCTTCCAGGTATTCCAGGTACCTCTTTATGGCCGGCATTACGTAGGCATTTATACATACAGTGCTCATCCTTTCATATTCCCTGAACTCGGGAAGAACATCTGCGGAACAGCTTACAAAAAGATGGGGTAATTCCCTTGCCAGCACTTCTTTAACCAGTTCTTCATGCCTGGGATTTCGATAAGAATGAATAAAACAGATAGCCACAGATTCTACCTGTTTCTCTTCTATTTCCTTTATGATATCCTCCAGCTCTTCAAACCTTAATTCCTGGCTTATACTACCATCGTAAAGAGTTCTTTCTGAAACTTCGAATCGAAGATCCCGGGGGACAACAGGTGGAGGTTTTTGAAAGGAGGAGTCATACAGGGAAGGCCGGGTTTGCCTGCCAATTTCCAGGACATCCTCAAAACCCCTGGTAGTCAACAAGGAGGTGGTTGCCCCTTTAAGCTCTAAAAGGGCATTTGTAGCCACGGTAGTACCATGGAGGAGGTATGTTAAGGAGGAGGGTTCGATTTTTTCTTTTTCCATGATCTTTTTTATTCCCCTCATCACAGCCAGGGCCGGGTTTTGAGGAGTAGAAGAAACTTTTTCCACCTTTACCCTCCCCTCCTTTTCTTTTAAAAGGGCAATATCGGTAAAAGTTCCTCCCGTGTCAACAGCGATGCGGTAACTCAAATTGTCTACCTCCCTGGTAATTATAGTTAATATATGGAATGGAAGTTATAAGCATTTCAATATTTTGTGGGCCTGGGGTATAACCCGGGTGCCGGGATAATAATCCAGCGCCAGGCTCTGAAAATTTAAAATCTTTTCAGGGGAAAGGGAAGAATAAGCCTCCCCCGGAGAAACTGCCGGCTGAAGAACAAGGGGTATATTGCCTGATGCCTTTGTGGCGGCACCAAGAAACTCGGCAATTTCCTCCTCCTGGGAATGCTCCGTTATAATTATCTTTATAAAAGCATCCTTGTTTAAAGACAACCTTAAAAAATCAAGATGTTCTTTTAAATAATTTTTACCCTCCAGGGAACTGGGCAATTTAAAATCCATAGCAATTATATCCAGGTAGGGCAAAATAATCTCCAGTTGGTCTGGAAGGGTGCCGTTAGTTTCTAAAAAAACCTTGATATTACTCTGCTCCTTCAAAGAAAGCAAAAATTCCTTTAAAAACCCTACCTGAAGGAGGGGCTCTCCCCCTGTCAGGGATATAGAATGATGTTTATCCAGGGGAAAGACATTAACCGCCTTCAACAGGCCATTAGGATTAAAAGGATTGGGTAAATTTTTAAAATGCCCGGAGCCTTCCCTTTCTTCAATACGGCAGAAAGGAGGGTATCCACCCCTTTCTGTGTCGCAGTAAAAACAATCCAGGTTGCAGCCGGCAAACCTTAAAAAAACCTGCCGGTAACCAATATAAATACCTTCTCCCTGGAAGGAAGAAAAAACTTCCCTTAAATATGCTTCCATTAAATTTATTCCTCTCTTTTATAGGTAGCGCAAGCATCCTGGGATTCCCACAGGGTCACATCCTTAACCTTAATAATATCACTTATTTTTTCCAGTTTCTTTTCTAACTGGTGATAAATGTACCAGGATAAATTCTCTGCCGTGGGATTTAACCCCTCCTCATTAAAGGAAGGATGGTCATTTATTAAAGTATGGTCAAATTCACCCGTAATTTCCTCTAACAGGTCCTCCAGGTCATGAAAATCCATAAGCATACCCTGGGAATTTAACTGGCTTCCCTCCACACTGCATTGGGCTATCCAGGTATGTCCGTGAATGTTTGAACACTTACCTTCATATTTTCTCAAAAAATGAGCAGCAGAAAAACTTACTTTTACAGTTAACCTGTATTTACCTTTATCCAGAAGGACTCCTCCTTTCCCTATTCCCCGTTATATATCTTTAACATTCACTGAAACCACAGGATTCACACTTGGCACATCCTTCTACCTGGTAAAGGGTACCTGAACCACATTCGGGACATAGTTCCCTTTTGACCGTTTCATGGTGACTGGACTGGGAAAGTTCTTTAAGGGCTTTTCCGATAGCATCGGGAACACTCAAAACCCGGTTGGGACCAAAGCCTACCGGCCTTCCGCCACCAATTCCTTCCAACTGGCTGATTATATCTTCAACCTGCACCCCGCATCGGAGGGCCAGAGAAATCAAGCGGGCAAGAGCTTCTGTAAAAGCCACCACATCGCTTCCCGCTTTACCTATCTGGGCAAAAACTTCAAAGGGCCTTTCCTCTGTCTTATTTAAAGTTACAAAGAGGTTACCCAGGGGGGTTTCCTTGCGGGTTGTTTCCCCGGTAAGTTTTTGAGGCCTTTTCATGGGCTTTATAGTCCCTGCTTTATCTTCCTGGGGGCCTGTCGTTAGAACCTGGACTGATTTTGAAGAATCCCTGTAGACAGTAATTCCCTTGCAGCCCAACTGCCAGGCTAAAATAAAAGCCTTTTTGATGTCCTCTTCCCCGGCATCTTTAGGCAGATTCACTGTTTTACTAACAGCATTATCGGTATATTTTTGAAAAGCAGCCTGGTGCTTAACATGCCATGTATAATCAATATCCAGGGCTGTTTTAAAAAGGCGCTGGACATGCTCCGGAACCTGGGGTTCGCCCTGGACTCCCCCTTTGCTGGCCAAATGTTCAGCTAATTCTTCACTGTAAAAACCTTCCTTTTTAGCCATATCTAAAAACAATAGATTCACTTCAGGCAAATCGACACCGTCAAGTACATTCTTGCGGATAAAGGCTATGCTGAAATAAGGTTCAACCCCACTGCTGGCTCCGGCAATTATGGAAATGGTCCCTGTGGGGGCAATGGTAGTGCGGGTGGCGTTTCTAACCCTGTCCTCTTCCTTTCCTGTATCATATATGCTTCCCTGGAAATTGCCGAACACTCCTCTTTCTCCCGCTAGCTGAACTGATTTCTTCTTAGCCTCTTCATTGATAAATTTCATTATTTCTTCTGCCAGAGCCAGAGCTTCATCCGTATCGTAAGGAATACCCATCTTAACCAGCACATCGTGCCAGCCCATAACCCCTATGCCAATTTTTCGGTTTCCATCCTTATGCAGCTCTTCTATCTGGGGAATCACATAATTGCTGGCATCGATTACGTTATCCAGGAAATGCACCGCCGTATGAACCGTTTCCCTTAACAATTCCCAGTCAACCTGACCTCCTTCCTGTACAAAGAGCCCCAGGTTAATGGAACCCAGGCAGCAGGCCTCATAGGGAAGAAGGGGCTGTTCGCCACAGGGATTAGTTGTTTCAAACTTGCCTAAATGGGGAGTAGGGTTGAATTTATTCATCTGATCTATAAAGATAAGGCCCGGGTCTCCATTTTCCCAGGCCCTTTCTACAATCAAATCAAACAGTTCCCGGGCATTTCTCTGCTTTAATTCTCCAGTCTGGGGATCAGGATAGGGCTGTTCTGTCCGGGGGTTTACCAGGTAGTAATAGGGTTCCGGGTCTTCATCTACAGCCTTTTTCATAAGATCATGGGATACGGTTACTGATATATTGAAATTAGTTATGTCCATGTCACCCTCTTTGCACACGATAAACTCCATAATATCAGGATGATCATAGCGAAGGGTTCCCATGTTGGCTCCCCGGCGGGTTCCACCCTGCTTAACAGCTTCTGTGCCGCAGTCGTATATTTTTAAAAAGGAAATAGGGCCGCTGGCTACGCCATTGGTAGAACGCACGAAATCCCCCGCAGGCCTTAAGCGGTCAAAGGCAAATCCTGTCCCACCTCCAGTTTTTTGAACCAGGGCCATATGTTTTAAAGTCTCAAAGATGGATTCCATGCTATCTTCTATGGGCAGCACAAAACAGGCAGAAAGCTGCTGCAGTTCCCTTCCGGCATTCATAAGGGTGGGAGAATTAGGCATGAATCTAAGGCTGTCCATTACTTCAAAGAACTTTCTTTCCACTTCACCTACCTCTTCCGGAGATTTATTGTATTTTTCTTCTTCTACCCGGGCCAGGTTTTGGGCCACCCTCTTTAACAAATCTTCCGGGTCTTCAATTATTTCCCCCTGTTCATTTTTTCTAAGGTATCGCCTTTCTAAGGTTATACGGGCATTATCACTTAGTTTCAATGGAATTCCTCCCTCATTCCTCGGCAAGTGTTGAAATTATTTTATCAAATAGAACATCTTTCCACAAGAGAACTTAAGCCCAAAAAGGCCGCACCCTCATCGTTATGGTCGGCCCCAATTATTTTTTAAAGGTTTTGAATCCTTTTGGGCATGGTTTTACTGTGAAGTTTAAAGCCTGCCAGTAAAAATAAAACCGTAAAAAGCAGGAGCATCAAAAAATTTATACACACAGAATAAAAGCTGATATCCCCCAGGGAATACCTGGTGAGATCCGTAGTATAAGTCAGGGGGGAAAGGGGGGCAATAAGTTTACCCCAGTAGGGCATTTGGGGTAGGGGGACAAAAATCCCGCTTATGAAAATCAATGGTAACCGGATCAGATTAGAAAGCATCATGATTTGAGAAGGTTCCCCCGTGGGAGGAAAAGACATTATATTTCCCAGGGAAGAGAAACAAAAGGAAGAAATTATAATATTTAATAAAAGGACCAGGGGGTTCACTATCGTAGCACCTAAAAATACAAATCCTACCGTTAAAGGGATCAGGGATATTATAATGCCGAAAAAGAAGCTGGCCAGGATATCCCCCAGGAGTATGGTCTGAACCCCGATGGGTGCAGAAACCAGCAGTTCCAGGGTCCTCAGGCGAGTTTCCCAGGGCATAATGAGGGGCACCACCGTGGAGGCGGTAAAAAATAAAGTTATTCCTACCAATCCGGGCACCAGTGTCTCCAGGGGAACTTCCCTGCCTACTGCAAAAGCCAGAAACAAAAACATAGGAAATAACACACCAAATATGAGGACGGGGGGCTTTAAATAATAGATTTTCATATCTTTTTTTGCTATTACCAGGGATCCTTTAAACTGCTCCAGCAGCAAGTTTATTTTATTGCTTTTCATTGATATCCTGTCTCCTTTCCTCCGTAAGGTTAACAAATACCTCCTCCAGGCTGGGACCCAGGGTATTTAAGCTTATAAATTCAAGGTTTTTATCCTGGGAGTAAATTACCAGGGGTTTTATTATATGTCCTGGGTCTGAAGTAAAAAGGCGGATTTTATCTCCATGGGTTTTAACCTCTTCCACTCCAGGTATTTCTTTAAGTTCTTCCACGTTTTCCAGGGGTTTATCGAAGGCTACTTCCAGGGATTGGGTTACCTTAATAGTCTTTTTCAAACTTTCCGGGCGATCTATGGCAGCAATCTTACCTTTGCAGATAATAGCCACCCGGTGGCACATTTGGTTTGCTTCTTCAATATTATGGGTGGTAAGAAAAATGGTTATCCCCTTTTGGTTTAAATCCATTATAACTTTTCGCATCAAGCGGGCACTCTGTACATCCAGGCCACTTACGGGTTCATCCAAAAAAAGTATATCTGGTTCATGAATAAGCCCCATGGCCAGGAGTAACCTCCTTTTCATTCCCCGGGAAAAACCCTTAACCCTGTCCTTTCTTCGCTGGTAAAGATCAAACATTTTCAATAATTCATCTGCCCGTTCCTCTAACCTCTTTCCGGGCATTCCATAAAGATTACCCATAAGGGTCAGGTTGTCCCAGGCGCTTAATTCTATATAGGCATTGGTTTCATCGGGGACAATTCCCGTAAATTTTTTGGCCAGGAGGGGATCTTTTTCTATATCATAACCAAGAATTGATACCTTCCCTCCACTGGGTTTAAGAATACCGGTAAGTATTTTCTGGGTGGTAGTTTTTCCAGCCCCGTTGGGACCTAAAAAGCCAAATATTTCCCCTTTCTTAACATTAAAACTAACGTTTTCCAGGGCTAAAAATTTACCGTAATACTTAACCAGGTCCTTTACTTCAATAGCCATACCCATAAACTTCACCTCATTTTTTTAACTATGGACCTTATGCACATAGGTTCCTTATGACTATAGCATAATCCTTTTTCAGTTTTCCGTCAATAAAAAGAACATTATAAAAAAACATAAAAAAACAGGAAAAAATACTTCCTGTTACACCTCTGAAGCATATGAATATATAAAAATAACATTATGTAATAATACTATCTGCTGTAATATGATTTGGCCAGGCGAGCTCCCAGGATAGCGTTATTTTTTAACAAGGAAATATTAGCTTTAAGACATTCCCCCTCCGTTTCCTGGTTCAAATAATTTAAAAGAAAAGGAGTAAGGGCTTTCCCCTGGATATTCTCTTTTTTAGCCTCCTTTAGAGCCTTTTCCATAATATCATTTATAAATTCCCAGGACAGGGAATCCTCCCTGGGGAGAGGGTTGGCAAATAATAATCCTCCCTCCCATCCCAGGTCCTGGTATGTCCTTATTACTTCTGCTGCTTCCTGGGGGTCTTTGACCGTATGGTCCAAAGAATAAGAACTGGCAGAAGAATAAAAGGCGGGAAAGGAGCGGGTCCTGTAACCGATAACGGGTACTCCCCGGGTTTCCAGGTACTCCAGGGTTAG
>SKLX01000008.1 GCA_007121375.1 Bacillota bacterium
AGATGCAACTTTGCTCATGGGGGTAAACCATGAGAACTACCGTTCCCAACATCAAATAATATCCAATGCCTCCTGTACTACCAATTGCCTGGCTCCTGTATCAAAAGTACTTAATGATAAATTTACTATTAATAAAGGTTTAATGACAACAGTTCATGCGTATACTAATGATCAAAGGATTCTTGATCTGGCCCATTCGGATTTACGCCGGGCTAGGGCGGCAGGTATGTCAATCATACCTACTTCTACCGGTGCTGCTAAAGCTCTGGGGAAGGTGCTGCCGGAGCTGTCAGGGAAAATGGATGGTTTTGCTTTAAGGGTTCCTGTGCCTACCGTATCAGTGGTTGACCTGGTAGTGGAGTTAAACAGGGAAGTAACGGCTACTGAGGTAAACCAGGCTTTTAAAGAGGCAGCTGAAGGTTATCTAAAAGGAATACTTGACGTTAGCGATGAGCCCCTGGTATCGGCAGATTACGTGGGTAACTCTTACTCTTCCATTGTGGATAGCCTGTCTACCATGGTAACCCAGGAGAACATGGTGAAGGTTCTGGCCTGGTATGATAATGAATGGGCATACTGTTGTAGAACCCTGGAGCTAGCTGCTTACATCGGTGAGCAGGGGCTTTAAGGCATGAAAGGAGAGAAGGTTAGGTTTGAGAAAAGTAAGTGTTAAAGATTTGGAGGTAAAAGGTAAAAGGGTTTTAGTCAGGGTTGATCTGAATGTAACCCTGGATAGGGAAGGAAATATCATTGAAAAGAATAAAATTCTCAGCGCCCTTCCTACTATAAAGTACCTGGCAGATAAAGAGGCCAAAGTTATTCTTGTTACTCACCTGGGTAGACCTAAAGGAGAAGCAAAAGAAGAGCTTCGCCTGGATTCTGTAGCCCGTAAGCTGGCAGAGCTTTTAGGGCAGCCCATTTATAAGACGGACCAGGTGGTAGGTGAAGAACCCAGGGAAGCCCTGGAAAAGTTAAAAGACGGGGAGATTTTATTGCTGGAGAATTTACGTTTCCATCCGGGTGAGACGAAAAACGACCCGGAATTTGCCCGACAGCTGGCAGAAATGGCGGATCTCTATGTCAATGATGCCTTTGGAACCTCCCACCGGGCCCATGCTTCAACGGAAGGGGTTGCCAGAATTTTACCTTCCGCGGCAGGTTTAAATCTGGAAAGGGAAGTAAAAATAATGAGTGAAATGCTGGAAAACCCTGAACGGCCCTTAATAGCTCTACTGGGAGGCACCAAGGTTGCTGACAAAATAGGACTTATTGAACATTTCATGGGGGTAGTGGATGTCCTCTTGATAGGTGGAGGAATGGCCAATACCTTTTTAAAGGCCAAGGGGTATAACCTGGGCAGATCCTTTGTGGAAGATGATAAAGTAGATGAGGCTAAAAGGCTCCTGGAGCTGGCAGAAAAGAACAGGGTTAAAATGATTTTACCCGATGATGTAATAGCTGCCAGCGAGCCATCGGAGGATTCCAACCAGAGGATTGTGGCCGCCGGTTCTATTCCTGATGACTGGATGGCTCTGGATATAGGTCCTGAAACCCTAAAAAGATTTTGCGAGGAATTAGAAAATGCCCGGACGGTAGTTTGGAACGGTCCCCTGGGGATGATTGAAATAGAAGCTTTTGCCCAGGGAACCAAGGAGATTGCCCGATTTATTGCTGACCTTCCCGTTACTTCGGTAATTGGCGGTGGAGATGTGGTGGCAGCTGTAGAAAGTGCGGGAGTGGCTGAAAAAATGACCCATATATCTACCGGGGGAGGAGCAGCCCTGGAATTTTGGGAAGGCAAGAACCTCCCTGCTCTGGCTCTTTTACCGGAGAAAGTAACCGCTTAAGTTTTCCGCCCTTATTTTATAAGGGCGTTTCTTCTGTTTCTATTATTTAGAAAGGGGTGTTAAGCAGGTGCGAAAACCCGTTATTGCCGGTAACTGGAAAATGTATAAAACCCTGGAGGAAAGTTTGGATTTTTTGGACAGGTGTATCCCCTCCTGCAGGAGTTTTCAAGGAGTGGAAATTATCCTTTGCCCCACCTTTCTATCCCTGGTCTCCATAGTGGAAAAGGCCCGGGGAAGTAACATCTGCATTGGTGCTCAGAATGCTCACTGGGAAAAGGAAGGAGCTTTTACTGGAGAGGTTTCTCCTTTTATGCTGTCCCAGGCGGGGGTTGATTACGTTATTATTGGGCACTCAGAACGAAGAAATTATTTTGGCGAGAAGGACGAAGGGGTTAATAAGAAGATAAAGGCAGCTTTAAAGTATAATGTAAAACCTGTAATGTGCCTGGGGGAAACCCTGAAAGAAAGGGAAGGGAACCTTACTTCCAAGGTGATAGATAGGCAGCTGGAAAAAGGGTTGGAGGGGATTGAGCCGGAGGAAGCTTCCTCCTTGACCCTGGCATACGAACCGGTGTGGGCCATCGGAACAGGTCGTTCGGCCAGTGCTGAAGATGCTGACCAGGTTATTTCTTTCCTCAGGGAAAAGCTGGCCCTGTACTATGGTTACCAGACAGCCCAGAGGATTCCTCTTCTTTACGGAGGGAGTGTAAAGCCTGATAATTTAGGTCAATTCCTGGAAAAGAAAAGCATTGATGGGGCCCTTATAGGAGGAGCCAGCCTGGAGGAGGAATCCTTTATTAAAATGGTAGAAATCGCAAATAATATAAAAAATAATTAAACTGGGGATGGATTTTATGGGTAAGGATAAGTTAGTAGTATTGATCATCATGGATGGTTGGGGCATCAGGGAGAATAGAGAAGGAAATGCCATAGCCCTTGCTGAAACACCCCATGTGGATTCCTACAGGGAGAGGTATCCCTTTATTTCCTTGAAAGCTTCAGGGGAAGCAGTGGGGCTGCCCCAGGGTCAAATGGGTAATTCTGAAGTTGGCCATTTAAATATGGGGGCGGGAAGAGTAGTTTACCAGGAGTTTACCCGGATAAGTCTGGCCATAAGGGATGGAAGTTTTTTTCAAAATCCTGTCCTTTTGGAGATCATAAAAAAAGTTAAAGAAAATAATTCTGCCCTTCATCTTTTAGGATTGGTTTCTGATGGGGGGGTTCACAGCCACATTGAACATCTTTATGCTCTCCTGGAACTGGCTAAACAGGAGGGCTTAGAAAAGGTTTATATTCATGCCCTGTTAGACGGGAGAGATGTGCCCCCGGCTAATGCCAAGGAGTACCTGAGGGCCGTGAAGGCCAAAACCAAATCCCTGGGGGTAGGGGAGATTGCCACCGTCAGCGGTCGTTACTATGCCATGGACAGGGATAACCGCTGGGACCGGGTGGAGAAGGCTTACAGGGCTTTTGTCTATGGTGAGGGAGAGGAAGCAGCCAGTTCTTTCCATGCAGTGGAGAAAGCCTATGAAAAGGGTTTTACCGATGAGTTCGTGACTCCTACGGTAATCCTTAACCAGGAGGGGTCTCCCCGGGCCTTGATAAAGGATAAGGACGGCGTTATCTTCTTTAACTTCAGGCCTGATCGGGCCCGGGAAATCACCAGAGCCCTGGTGGATAAAAACTTCCCCCACTTTGACCGGGGGAAGAATCATCCTCAGGTGTTTTTTGTATGCTTTACCCAGTATGATATTGCTATTGATGCGCCCGTTGCTTTTTCTCATGAGGATTTAAGTTTTACCCTGGGGGAAGTTTTATCTCTCCAGGGTTTAAGGCAGTTAAGGATTGCCGAAACGGAAAAATATGCCCATGTTACTTTTTTCTTTAATGGTGGTCTGGAAAAACCCTTTGAAGGCGAGGAAAGGCTTCTCATCCCCTCTTCTAAGGTAGCTACTTATAACCTTAAACCAGAAATGAGTGCTTACCAGGTAACAGATAAAGTAATAGAAAAAATCAGAGAGGGGCGTTACCAGGTAATAATTTTAAATTATGCCAATCCCGATATGGTAGGCCACACGGGAATAATGGAGGCTGCCATTAAAGCTATTGAAGTGGTAGACGAATGTGTTGGCCGGGTGGTAGACGAGGTCCTTTCCAGGGAGGGGGTTTTACTCCTCACAGCTGACCATGGGAATGCTGAACAGATGATAGATGAAGAGACAGGTGATCCCCATACTGCCCATTCCTCTAATGACGTTCCCTTTTTCTTTATTTCTGAAAACTTACAGGTTGAACTTCACCAGGAAGGAGGATTACCTGATATTGCACCAACCCTTCTGGAAGTCCTGGGACTGGAAAAACCTGTAGAAATGACCGGAAAAAGCCTGATAAAATAATTATATATCATAAGGAGGTAAAGAAAATATGACCAAAATAGAAGGCATAAGGGCCAGGGAAATAATAGATTCCAGGGGTAATCCCACTGTAGAGGCGGAGGTTTTTCTGGAAGGGAGAGGTTTTGGTCGTGCTGCCGTTCCTTCGGGAGCTTCTACGGGAAAAAGGGAAGCCGTGGAACTGCGGGATGATGATAAAGACCGGTACCTGGGAAAAGGAGTTTTAAGGGCTGTAGAAAATATCCACAGGATTATTTCCCCTGAACTCGAAGGGAAAGATGCCCTGGACCAGAATAATATTGATCAGTTGTTAATAAAATTAGATGGAACAAAAAATAAAGAACAGCTGGGAGCTAACGCAATTTTGGCTGTATCTATGGCCTCAGCCCGGGCTGCGGCCAGTGTATTGGGTATCCCCCTTTACCGTTACCTGGGAGGGGTAAATACCTGCCGGCTACCCGTACCCATGTTCAATATATTAAATGGTGGTATGCATGCGGATAACAATGTGGATATCCAGGAGTTTATGATTCTTCCCACGGGAGCACCCAGTTTCAGGGAAGGCCTGCGAATGGGAGTGGAGGTATATCACCACCTTAAAAAGGTTTTGAAGGAAGAAGGGCTAAATACAGGGGTAGGTGATGAGGGAGGTTTTGCTCCCAACCTGTCTTCCAACGAAGCTGCCCTGGAGGTTATAATGGAAGCTATTAAAAGGGCTGGTTATAAAGGTGGAAAAGATTTTCACCTGGCCCTGGATGCAGCAGCCAGTGAAATGTACCGGGATAATATGTACCAGTTGGCCAGCGAAGGCCTGGAGAAGAATTCTGAAGAAATGGTAGACTATTATTTATACCTGGTAAATTCTTATCCCATTATTTCCATAGAAGACGGTTTGGCAGAAGATGACTGGGAGGGGTGGAAGCTTTTAACGGATAGACTGGGTACTCAAATTCAGGTTGTGGGAGATGATTTGTTTGTAACCAATCCTGAAATATTAAAGAAGGGGATTACAGAAAAGGCTGCTAATTCTATACTTATTAAGCTCAATCAAATTGGTACTGTTACGGAAACCCTGGAAGCCATAGACCTGGCCAAAAGAAATGGTTTTACCTGGATAATTTCCCACCGTTCCGGGGAAACGGAGGATTATATAATCTCTGACCTGGCGGTAGCCACGGGGGCGGGGCAAATAAAGACAGGAGCTCCTTCCCGTTCGGAACGTCTTTCCAAGTATAATCAACTCCTGAGGATAGAAGAAGAGCTAGATAGAATGTCCTTTTATGCTGGCAAAAAAGAATTTGAGGGTTTTGAGGTATAATAGTGGACAGATTTTATTTCAAGTAATTTAAAAAAATATAGACAAAGTATCAAAAAAAGAAGGAATTTTAGATGTCTTCTACGAATTATTCTAATGCTGTAGTCTTTTGAATACATAGACTAATGTACCTCAGAGTTTAAATATTTAGCAAGGAGGTGATTTTTTGGAAACAGCTCTTACCATACTATACCTTATAATTGCCATAGGACTCATTGTAGCTATTCTTTTCCAAACAGGAGATGAATCAGGATTGTCTGGAGCCATCACCGGAAGTGCTCAAACTCTGGGGGGAAAGAAAAAAGGTAAGGATGAACTGTTAGGGAAAGCAACTATTTATTTGGCTGCTATTTTTATGGTGTTTTCCATAATTATTACTATCTTTCATGCTTAACCCTGTCCATTTTATTTTGTTTTACTGCTGCAATCATCTTAAAGTTGAAGGAGGAGGAGAAAAAACATGGAAAATTTATTTTTCTTGGCACCCATTGCTGGTGTTATAGCACTGATTTTTGCTATGTACCTGGTTACAATCATTAACAAAGCTGATCCCGGTACAGAAAGGATGGTAGAGCTTTCAGACGCTATTCACGAAGGGGCCATGGCCTTCCTTAACCGGGAATATAAAAGCCTTGCTGTCTTTGTAATCGTACTGGTTATAGTGTTGGGTGCTTTTATTGGTATAGGTACTGCGGTATCTTTCCTGGTTGGTGCCATCTGTTCCGGTATTGCCGGTTTTATTGGCATGAAGATTGCTACCCGGGCTAATACCAGAACTACTCAAGCGGCCCGTACCGGCATTAATGACGCCCTTAAGATATCCTTTGCCGGTGGAAGCGTTATGGGTCTGGCCGTGGTAGGTCTGGGTCTTTTAGGATTAGGTGTTCTCTATATAATTTATGGAGACCCGGAAATTGTTAATGGCTTTGCCCTGGGAGCCAGTTCCATCGCTCTCTTTGGACGTGTTGGTGGCGGTATTTACACCAAGAGTGCGGACGTGGGTGCTGACCTGGTGGGTAAGGTTGAAGCCGGTATCCCCGAGGACGACCCCCGTAACCCGGCGGTTATTGCAGATAACGTGGGTGACAACGTGGGTGATGTGGCTGGAATGGGAGCTGACCTCTTTGAGTCTTATGTTGGTTCCATTATTGCTGCCCTGAGTTTGGGTATTGTGTTTCACGGACTGGAAGGTACTGTGCTACCTTTAATGGTGGCTTCTGCAGGTATTATTGCTGTTATCATAGGTTATTTCTTTGTGCGGGTGAAGGAAGGAGTTCGCTTGAGCTCTGCCCTTGAAAGAGGTACTTATGTAAGTGGAATTCTATTAATTATTGCTGCTTTCTTCCTTTCCAGGGAAATTCTTGGAGTTGAAGAAGGAATGGGAGCCTTTATCGCTATTGTTGCCGGTCTTGTCGCCGGAATACTTATAGGTAGAATTACTGAATACTTTACTTCTGATCACTATCCACCGGTTAAAAAATTGGCTGAATCTTCTACCATGGGAACGGCTACCAATATTATTTCTGGTTTGGCCCTGGGTATGAAGTCCACCACCCTTCCTATTTTGGTTATTGTAACTGCTATTCTGGTGGCCCATCACTTTGCCGGTCTCTACGGCATTGCTATTGCAGCCGTGGGCATGCTGGCTACCGTTGGTAATACTATTGCTATTGACGCTTATGGACCCATTGCTGACAATGCCGGTGGTATTTCCGAGATGGCAGAGTTAGGTCCTGATGTTCGTGCTATTACTGACCAGCTGGATTCTTTAGGGAATACTACCGCTGCTATCGGTAAAGGTTTTGCTATCGGTTCTGCTGCCTTGACGGCCCTTGCTCTATTCTCGGCTTATACCCAGGCAGCAGCCCTGGAAGTTATTGATGTTAGTTCAGCAGGAGTTATTGCCGGTCTTCTGGTGGGTGGTTTGATGGTGTTCCTCTTCTCCGCCCTGACCATGGAAGCTGTAGGTAAGGCTGCCTTTATGATGATTGAAGAGGTCCGCCGTCAGTTTAAGGAAATACCTGGCCTGATGGAATATAAAGCAAAGCCTGACCATGCCCGGTGTGTTGATATTGCCACCGCTGCTGCACTAAAGGAAATGATTGTACCTGGACTAATGGCTGTAATTGTGCCTCTCCTGGTAGGATTTTTCCTGGGAGCAGAAGCCCTGGGCGGCCTCCTGGCTGGAGTTCTGGTAACAGGTGTTTGTATGGCTATTAACATGGCTAATGCTGGTGGTGCCTGGGATAACGCCAAGAAGTATATTGAAGGTGGAGCCTATGGCGGTAAAGGAACAGAAGTTCACGCTGCTGCCGTGGTTGGTGACACCGTAGGTGACCCCTTTAAGGATACTTCCGGACCTTCTCTGAACATTCTTCTCAAGCTGGTAAGTATCGTGGCCCTGGTGTTTGCACCTATATTCCCAAGTTAATAAGGATAAAGATCATAAGGATAGGGGCTGCCCCAGTAATTTGGAGGCAGCCCTTATTTTTTTTACTTTCTTTTGATATAATAAAACATGGTAGTTATAGAGCAAGGAGGATTTTTAATGATATTGAAAGAAAAACTTTTAGCATTTATAAGGGAAGAATCCTATAAACCCCTTACCTTTGAAGAGTTGATAAGTGCCCTCAATATTACCGATAAAAAGGAAATTAAAAAATTTAATAAGCTCCTGGAAGAAATGGAAGCAGAAGGGGAGATAATAAGGACCCGCTATAATCGGTACGGTGCCCCGGAAAGAATGAACCTGATGGTAGGACGGTTCCAGGGGCATCCCCAGGGATATGGGTTTGTAATATCAGAACGGGAGGATATGGGAGACGTATTTATAAGCGCCAATAATTTAAATGGAGCCATGCATCAGGATAAGGTAGTGGCACGAATTTTTCAAAAGGCTAATGGCAAGAGATATGAAGGAGAAATCATTAGAATCCTGAAGAGGAGAAATAATCGGGTGGTGGGGACCTACGAGGCCAGCCGCAATTTTGGATTCGTAGTCCCCGATGAACACCGCATATATCAGGACGTATTTGTCCCCAGGGCTGTTTCCCAGGGGGCTAAAAACGGAGATAAAGTAGTGGTGGAAATAACCAGGTGGCCGGAAAAAAGGAGAAATCCTGAAGGTAAGGTGGTTGAAATTTTAGGTCATAAAAATATTCCCGGGATAGATATATTATCAATTATTAAAAAATATGAACTGCCGGAAGGTTTTCCTCCCGAAGTGATCTCGGAGGTGGAACAGTTTTCCGACGAGATAGTTCCTGAAGAATTTGAAATTAGAAAAGATTTTCGTGATAAAACAATAATTACCATTGATGATGCACAAGCCAAGGACCTGGATGATGCCGTTTCCCTGGAAGAAACGGAAAATGGCTTCCGCCTGGGAGTTTACATTGCCGATGTGGGCTATTACGTGAAAGAAGGAAGTTTCCTGGACCGGGAAGCTTATAAAAGGGGGACCAGCACCTACCTGGTGGACCGGGTTATACCTATGCTTCCCCCCAGGTTGTCTAACCAGCTTTGCAGCTTAAATCCACAAATTGACCGGCTGGTTCTTTGCGCCCTTATAGAACTGGACCAAAAGGGTAAAATAATTGACCATGAATTTCACCTGGGGATCATTAATATAAAGGAGAGAATGACTTACCAGAATGTGAATGAAATCCTGGAAAATAATGATGGAGAACTTAGGGACAGATACAAAGAGATTGTGCCCATGCTTGAAAATATGGAAAGTTTAGCTAATACTTTAAAAGAAAACCGCAAAAAGCGGGGATCCCTGGGTTTTCAGTTTCCCGAAACCCATATCGAGCTTGATGATCAGGGACGGCCGGTAAAGGTGGAAGAAAAGAAGAGGGGCATAGGAGAAAACATTATTGAAGAATTCATGATCACCTGTAATGAAGTGGTGGCAGAACATTTTTACTGGAAAAATGTACCCTTTCTTTATCGAATTCACCCTGACCCCGATGAGGAAAGAATAATGGCATTCCGGGACTATATCGCTAACTTTGGCTATACCCTGAAAGGAAGCCCCAGCAAGCTACATCCTTCTGCCCTGCAAAAAATACTGGAAGAGGTGGAGGGCAAAAAAGAAGAGAGGGTGGTCCATACCATTCTTTTAAGGTCCATGAAGCTGGCCCGCTACTCGGAAGTAAAGGAAAGGCATTTCGGTCTGGCTTCTGAGTATTACACCCATTTTACTTCACCCATCCGGCGATATCCGGATTTAACTATTCACAGGATTATCAGGGATGTACTGTTAAATGAAAGGTTATCTAAAAAAAGAATAAAAAAAATGAAGAAAAGCCTTCCCGATGTGGCCGATCACTCATCAGAGAGGGAACGGGTAGCCATGGAAGCAGAACGGGAAAGCCAGGATTTAAAAAAGGTGGAGTATATGGAAGAAATGGTGGGGCAGGAATTTCCTGCCGTTATCAGTAGCATTACTCCCTTTGGTATGTTTGTTATCCTGGAAAACACTATAGAGGGACTGGTCCACGTGAGCAGCATGACCGATGACTATTACCATTATATTGATAAACAATACTCCCTGGCGGGGGAACGTACAGGCAAGGTATACAGGATAGGGGATGAAGTGAGGATAATGGTTGACAAGGTAAACAAGGAGGAGAGGAACATAGATTTCAGCCTGGTAGACCCCCAGGATTGACATATTAAATAACAGATGATACAATTTATATGAAACTGAATTAGGGTAATTAAATTTATAATGGATTAGTGAGTAAAAATATTTTAACCCTATTTGTCCCATGGAGAAGGCAGGTAGGGTTAGTTTGTCCGGAGCGTTTGTTAATGAAAGAAAAAATATTTGCCCAAAACAGGAAAGCCAAACATGATTTCCACATTGAAGAGGTTTATGAAGCGGGTATTGCCCTCCAGGGCACCGAGGTTAAATCCATAAGGGAAGGAAGGGTTAACCTTAAGGATAGCTTTGCTAAAGTTGAAAATGGGGAACTCTTCTTATATAATATGCATATAAGCCCTTATGATCAGGGAAATATATTTAATCACGATCCCCTTCGCACCAGAAAACTACTGATGCATAAAATGGAGATAAAAAGGTTTATAGGGTTAACTAAGGAAAAGGGATATACTTTAATACCCCTAAGGCTTTACATCAGAAATGGGAAAATCAAAGTAGAGCTGGGCCTGGCTAAAGGTAAAAGGCACTATGATAAGAGAAGGGCCCTTAAAGAAAAAACTGTAGATAGGGAGATTGAAAAAGCCCTGAAGGATAGACAGTACCAATAACAAAGGTGTAAATGCTAATAAGGGGGCGCAAGGATTCGACGGGAGTTTTATGGGTAGAAGCTGCGAGTCCGGGACCATGCCCCGGTGATCAACATGGAACCTAAAATAAACGCAGAAGATAATTACGCTTTAGCTGCTGCTTAGGCAGTAGCCGTCCCTCTGGTTTTTGCCTGTGAGACTGGAAGGGGCGACAAGGAACAGGCTACCATCTCCTGTATGCTCAGGTAGGGGAAAAGGGAAACTCACATGAGCTAGTGAGGGTAAAATCCTGTCCTGAGGAAATTGCCCCACGAAAAGCCAAATCAGGACTAGGCTCGTAGAGGCTTCTGCTGGTGAACTTCCGGACGCGGGTTCGATTCCCGCCGCCTCCACCAAATGTAAACTCAAATTTTGATACAATACGGAAGCCCTTATTGCAAGGGCTTTTCGTGCTTTCAGGGGCAATTTTGGCGGCAGAAAAAGGCTGGATTTACCCCTTTGCACACCTTTCTGCCAAAAAGTATG
>SKLX01000176.1 GCA_007121375.1 Bacillota bacterium
GCCAGGTACAGGGCAGATATAAATTTAAATTTTTACCCTGTTTTGAAAATCCCTTCAAGATTTTTCTTATTTTTTTTGGTCTTTATTTATCTCTTACTTATCTCCCCCTTACCCCATACCAGGAAGTCCTGGTTACCAGGTTTTTTAGGGGGGGAATTATTGCCTTTATTGCCTGGGGCTTTTACAGTGTGGCGGAAGAATGCCTTTTTGAAGAACTTACAAAAAAAATGGACATGGAAATAGATAAAATATTGATACCTGTCATCACCAAAGCATTACGATTTATTATAATAGCCCTGGCTATAAGTATAATTGCCAAGGAATGGGGATATGATTTTAGCAGTTTCATTGCTGGCCTGGGGTTGGGCGGACTGGCCATTTCTTTAGCTGCAAAAGATGCCCTGGCCAATATCGTGGGAGGAATAGTAGTAATAACAGATAAGCCCTTTACTATTGGAGATTGGATTCATACTCCCAGTGTAGAAGGAACCGTGGAGGATATAAACTTTAGAAGTACAAAAATAAGGACCTTTGCAAATTCCCTGGTAAGTGCCCCCAACGCTATTCTGACCAATGAACCCATAACCAACTGGACCAAAATGGGTAAACGCAGGGTCACTTTCCACCTGGGAGTAACTTATGATACTCCCCGGGTAAAGTTGAAGAATTGTGTTGAAAAAATAAAGGATCTTTTAGAAAATCATCCCGAAATACATAAGGAAACTATTTTTGTTAAATTTGACAGGTTTAATGACAGCAGTCTGGACATTTTTATCTATTTCTTTACTATTACTACAAAGTGGGGGGATTTTTTAAAAGTAAAAGAAGACATTAATTTTAATATAATGGAAATACTGGAAAGTGAAGGTGTTTCCGTTGCCTTTCCCAGTAGAAGTATTTATATAGAAAATCCAGTTATATACCAGGAAAACCCTCCCGATTAGTTTTAATACAACTTTTATTAAAACCCTTGACGGAGGGAATTATTACATGTATAATTATTAGTAAGTAACTAAGTAATATATAAGCAATCCTTATCTGTAATTGAAAGTAGCTGTGCTTTGATATTTCAAAGGTTTTTTATGGAGGTGAATAGAATGGTTATGAGTAAATGTCCTGGACAGGACACCCGGTACTGGAAATTTGAAGATATAAAAGATGTTGAGTGTCACAATTGTGGTAAGAATTTAGAGTTTTTAAAAACTGACATAAAGCGAAAGTGCCCCCAGTGCCAGAAGATTGTTACCAACCCCAATTTTAACCTGGAGTGCGCCGCCTGGTGTTCCTTCGCCGAGCAATGTATAGGTGAAATAGCTAAAGGAATGGGTGCCCCTGACTCCCTTAAGAAAAAGCTTGAAGAAGAAGTAGAAAAAAAGCTTAAAAAAGAAGAAGCTGAAAAAATACTAAAGTATGTTGGAAAAGCGTGGGATATATCCCAGAGGGAGGGTACAGAGTTTTTGATAGCTGCCTTGACCATAACTTACAAGCTTATTAAAGATGAGTATGGTGAAGGGGAAGGAAAAAAGATTTTTCAGGAAATAAGGAAGAGGGCTGAAGTGCCACGTATGGCTTCCGATGAAGCTATGCAGGTCCTTGAAGATCTGGAAAATGAAAACTTTAAAAATTCCTGCGCTAGAACAACCTATGAAGCTTTATATGACCAAAAAATAGAGCTTGAAGAAGAAAAGGAAAGTAAAAAGGGAGAAGAAGGGGAAGAAAAGGACGGTAAAGTTAAAAGAAAAATTATAAAAATCGATGAAGATCTGTGTGATGGATGCGGTTTATGCGTGCCTGCCTGTGCAGAAGGTGCTATTCAAATAGTTGATGGAAAAGCCAAACTGGTCAGTGAAATATACTGTGATGGCCTTGGTGACTGTTTGGGAGAGTGTCCCCAGGGAGCTATTACTATAGAAGAGAGGGAAGCAGATCTTTTTGATGAAAAAGCGGTGGAAGAACATTTGGAAAAATTAAAAGAAGAAGAAAAGGAACTGGAAGGCTGCCCTTCCTGCCAGGTTAGTGAAATTAGCCGTGAAGAAAGACATGGGGAAGAGGAAAAATTTTCCGGAAAAATATCCTCCCAGCTTACCAACTGGCCTGTTAAGATTAAACTGGTTCCTCCAGAGGCTCCTTTCTTAAAAAACCAGGAGATTGTAATTTCAGCTGATTGTGTGCCTTTTGCTTTTGGAGATTTTCACCGTAAACTCTTAAAGGGAAAACCCCTGCTGATTGGCTGTCCAAAACTGGACGATAAAAATATGTATTACGAAAGGCTCATGGAGATATTTAAACACAATGATTATAAAAAGGTTACAGTTGTTAATATGGAGATTCCTTGCTGCTCTGGTTTATATGGATTGGTAAAGAAAGCTTTAGAAGATGCTGAATCAAAAGCAGATCTAGAAGGAATTAGTATAGGTGTCGAAGGAGATATTAAATAAAAGAAATAAAGGGAAAATCTAAATGAGAGACAGGAGCTGCTTCATTAAATTTGAAACAGCTCCTGTTTAAATTTATAGACGGAATTATTTTGTAACAGATAGAAAAATTATTTCTTAAGAATTGTTAAGCTTTACTAAAGAATCTTTTTTTTTAACATGTTTTATATCATAATAATCTTATAGTTCAACGTTAGAAAAGGGGGATGAAACTTGATGGAAATAACTCCACAGGCAGAAAAAGAACTAAAAAAATATAAAGAAGGCAAAGAAGGTAATTTTATTAGAATTTATACCAGAGGTATAGGTTGAGGTGGAAAAATCCAGTTTGGAATGTCTCTGGAGGAGACAAAAAAAGAACAGGACCATGAAATAAAATTACCAGATCTATCTTTAATTTTAGACAATGAAACAAATCAGAAAATGGAGGGAAAGGTTTTAGACTATCAGGACATGCGATTTGGAATATATAACAAGTAAGATGCCCTTCTTACAATTGAATAATTTATAGACTTATACTAAGGAAAGGGGGTGAAGAATTAATGAACGATTACAAGTGCAATATGTGTGAATATAC
>SKLX01000112.1 GCA_007121375.1 Bacillota bacterium
TACGCCCAGCACGGAAATACTGGAGAATATTGCCAAATACCAGGGTATTTATGCCCAGTGGTCCAGCAACGAAAAGGTTGCTCTGGAAGTGGGAATTGGAGCTTCCCTGGCAGGCAGCAGGGTCCTGGTAGCCATGAAGCACGTGGGAGTAAACGTGGCGGCAGATCCCCTGCTTACCCTGGCTTATACCGGGGTTAACGGGGGACTGGTCCTGGTTTCTGCTGACGACCCCGGGATGCACAGCTCCCAGAATGAGCAGGACAACCGCCGTTACGGTAAATTTGCTAAAATACCTGTCCTGGAGCCTGCTGACAGCCAGGAAGCCAAAGACTTTGTAGGGGTAGCCCTGGAAATAAGCGAAGAGTTTGATACCCCGGTAATCCTGAGGACCACCACCCGGGTGGCCCACTCCTTGACCCAGGTTTCCCTGGATGACCCGGGGGAGTTTCCCCTGAAGGAATACCAGAAAAACCCTGAGAAATATGTAATGATACCTGCTTATGCCCGGGTAAGGCATGAGCACCTGGAGGAAAAGCTGTTAAAGCTGAAGGAATACGGGGAAAATAGTTCCCTCAATTTTATTGAATGGGGGGAGAAGAGGGACAAAGGGGTAATCACCTCGGGAATCTGCTACCAGTACGTTAAAGAAGCCCTTCCCCAGGTATCCTGCCTTAAATTGGGTATGTCCCATCCCCTTCCGGAAAGCTTAATCAGGGAGTTTGCCCGGGGAGTTGAGGAGCTGTATGTGGCAGAAGAACTGGACCCTTACCTGGAGGAGGAAATTAGTTCCCTGGGGATAAAGGTTAAGGGGAAGGAACTTCTGCCCCTGACGGGAGAGATAACGGCGGGTATGATTCAGGAAAAAATAGGGGGAGAAAAAACCTTTAACCCCCTCCAACTGAAGGATTATACTCCCGGGGAAATCCCCCCCCGCCCCCCCGTCATGTGTCCCGGCTGTCCCCACCGGGGGGTCTTCCTCATCTTAAATAGGTTAAAACTGGTGGTAACGGGGGATATAGGCTGTTACACCCTGGGGTGTTTGCCTCCCCTGGAGGCTATGGATACCTGTGTATGTATGGGAGCCAGTATAGGAGCCGCCCTGGGGATGGAAAAGGCCAATCCCCACCTGCAGGGCAAGGTGGTGGCGGTAATTGGAGATTCTACCTTTTTCCACTCGGGTCTTACGGGAACCCTGGATATAGCTTACAACCTGGGGTCTTCTACGTTAATAGTCCTGGATAATCGGACTACGGCCATGACGGGTCACCAGGACCATCCCGGTACAGGCAGGACCTTAATGGGAGAACCCAGCAAGGCTGCCGATATTCCCACTATAGTTAAGGCCCTGGGGATTGAAAGGGTCAAAGTAGTAGATCCCCTGGACCTGGAAAAGGTGGAAGAGGTAGTAAAAGAGGAAACTGGTTCCTCCCAGTCTTCCGTGATAGTATTTCAAAAACCATGTGCTTTGCAGGAAAAGGAAAGGGGAGAGGCCCTTTCCGTAGATGAGGAGGAGTGTGCCTACTGCACCTTCTGCCTGGACCTGGGTTGCCCGGCCCTTATAAATGATTACCAGGAGGAAAAGGTCCGGATTAATTCCCTGGTATGTAACGGCTGCAGCCTTTGCCAGCAGGTCTGTGACTGCGGAGCCATAAGGAAAGCAGGTGACAAGGGTGAATAATACCATAAATATGCTTCTGGTAGGAGTAGGGGGCCAGGGCACCATTTTGGCCAGCAGGATTATCGCCTCGGTGGCCCAGTCCAGGGGGATGTCGGTAAAACTTTCTGAAGTTCACGGGATGGCCCAGCGGGGTGGAAGTGTGGTTACTTACCTGCGGATGGGAGAAAAAATATTTTCTCCCCTGATTGAAAGGGGACAGGCGGATATTATCCTGGCCTTTGAACAACTGGAGGCCTGGCGTTCTTTACCCTTTTTAAAGGAAGAGGGTACGGTGGTGGTTAATTCCCAGGTTATTTACCCTGTTCCCGTAATATTGGGGGATAAAAAATACCCTCCTGAAATCTTGAGTCGTCTAAAGAAAAATACTTCCCGGGTTTTGGAGGTGGATGCCCCCGCCCTGGCCCAAAAGGCAGGAAATGACAGAACGGTCAATGTGGCACTCCTGGGAGTTTTAGCCCGGGAAATGGAGTTTGATAAAGAGGACTGGGAAAAGGCCCTGGAAAACATCATTCCCGAAAAGGTCCTGGAGCCCAATCTGAAGGCCTTTCAATATGGTTACGGGGAAGGATAGCAAAGATAAAAAAGGGTATTATACCTTTAAATAATTATTTTTATAGCATGGGGGTTTTTTGTCATGGAGGGCTACTTAGGCCTGGACGTAGGTTCCGTCAGCACCAACATGGTAATTATTGATGAAGAGGGGAAAATACTAACGGATTTATATACCAGAACCCAGGGGCAGCCTATTAAGGTTGTCCAGGAAGGGCTCCGGGAAGTAGGAAAAAGGGTAGGTAAGGAAATGAAAATTAAGGCTGTGGGCACCACGGGCAGCGCCAGAACCCTTATAGGAGTTATTGTAGGAGCAGACACCATTAAAAATGAAATAACAGCCCACGCTGTGGCTGCTTCCCATGAAGTTCCCCAGGTGCAGACGGTCCTGGAGATTGGGGGCCAGGATTCCAAGATAATTATTCTGCGGGAGGGGATTGTAACAGATTTTGCCATGAACACCGTTTGTGCAGCGGGAACGGGGTCCTTTTTGGACCACCAGGCCTCCCGCCTTGATATCCCCATTGAGGAGTTTGGTAAAATGGCCTTGAAGAGTGAAAATCCTGTAAGAATAGCCGGCCGCTGTTCCGTTTTTGCCGAGTCAGACATGATTCACAAACAGCAGATGGGCCACAGCGCGGGGGATATTATAGCCGGCCTGTGTGAAGCCCTGGTTAGAAATTACCTGAATAATGTGGGTAAAGGCAAGGAAATACTCCCTCCCATTGTTTTTCAGGGCGGCGTTGCAGCCAATGTGGGA
>SKLX01000001.1 GCA_007121375.1 Bacillota bacterium
ATTAATCAAAAGGTAAGCACCACATGCACCTACTATTGGTAGTAAGTCTTGGGGAAACTGAATGACACCTGGATTTCCGCCTAAACTTAAGAATACCAGACCTGCAGCACCAGTAGCTATAGCCAATTGAGAACAATTGAAAAAAATACGGTAATAATAGACTTTTATAGAAGCCAAAGCCTTTAAAGTTATCATGCCAAAAAAAGCTACCCAACTACCAACTTCTGGACCAAAAATAAGAATTGTAGCTAAAAGCATAGCAAAACTTACAGAGACATTACTTTCCCCTCGTGGAAGAGAAACAGATAACTGTTCAGATGCAATCGTTAAAAAGGTAAAAAATAATAAACCCGTAATTATTTCAGCTTCCCATCGCGGTTGAAAATAATATAAAAAAACAATTCCTGCAACTATAACCAGTATGGTAAATATTTTGAGGTTTAAGGGCTGTTCTTTAAATGACATGGTTATACCTCCAGCTATAAAAACATATAAAAAGGGCCGACTCATCACAAACTATAATTACATATTCAACTAGATTACCATCCCCACTTAAAACTTGCTCCGCCGGACATTAGGAGTCCAGCAACTACTATAAGTGCATGAGCTACTCTTGCCATTTTTACTTTCCTCCTTCACGGTCATCTCTACCCGCTCCGCTAGTACCGGGCAGGAAACCGCTCCGCTAGGAAAGTCCAAAAAGTCGGCCCTTTTTAGCTGATCAAATAAATATCTTCCTGTTAATAGCATTTAGGGTGGCCCTTACCACAGCATCCTTTTCATCACCTTTTATAAGGGCACAACCCACAAGGTTTTCTTCATTGAAACTTTGTTCCAGGATACTAAGGGAAACAAACATTACCTTGTGGTAATTAAAATTTAAAATGAATACCTCCTCAGGAGCAAAAATCATCTTTTCCTTAATGGCCTTTTGCACTGCCCCTAAGGTAGCTTCTGACAAAAGTCGCAGATAATTAGCCTTTGTGTAGATACCTTCGGCAGAACCTTCAAAAATATCAGAATTTTCCAGGGATAGATTTACCCCAACAGTGACCTTTTTCCCCTCCATATTCAAGGAAATACCTTTGATCTTAAGGCGCTTGCTGCCCAATTGTTTGTGTTTGCCATTAAGCTGTACCACACTGACTTTTTTGTAATCCAGATCCATGTTGTATTCAGCCTGGAGAAGGGATTCAATATCCCGGACAATTTGTTTAGGAGAACGCTTCTCATGGGAAAGTACGTGAATTTCCTCAATGAAATCATTCTCGTCAATAATAACCCGGGCAGAAATGATGTCTTCTATCTGTTCAATAAGTTTTTGACATTCTTCCAGGTTCCAGCTTCCTTTTTCCATTTCTCACCCATCCCCTGTTCCACAAATTGTAACATAAATCTCAAAGTTCGCCACAAAGTTAGTCAATTCCTGCCTAAAATTGTAATACTATCTAAATGTTTCTTTATTTATTTCTTCAGATAAGGCCCATAGCCCACCGGAAATTAAGGAATGTCCCCCCAAGACTACCGGTATTTGGGATTCCACTGATTTCCTGGTAAACTCCCGTAAGAAGGGATTTTTCAGGTCCTGGTACCTGCCCAGGTCAGAATAAAAGCGCTCTTTTTCTGAGAAATTATACTTGTAATGGGCAAATAAAACCCTTGAATCTATAAAGGCACAGGCAGCCACCCGTTCCATATATCTAAAAAACTTGTTAATACCTACTTCCTCCATGAAATAACCCATCATGGCCGCCACCTCCCCCTGGTCCAGTCTCCCCAGGGCCTTCATTCCCCTTTCCTCTGAAAAAATCCGTAACCGGCATTTCAGGTTGGTATTAATATGGGCAATAATAGGAGCTCCCACCCGGCCCATAAGGATAATATCTTCATAATAACCGGCCATAACTTTTTTCGCCCTCAAAAGCCGGTCCAGGTCCAGGTCCAGTTTATTTATTTCCTCCCGGGTTCTTTCCCCGGCAAAGGAGCTGACGGCCAGGACTAAAATGTCTGTAGGAGTATCCAGGTCAAAGGAAATACCCAGAGACATGGGCATTAGCTCCAGTTCGAATCCAGCATCATCCCTTAATATATTGGCCAGCATATTATCCATTGAAGGTAGATTTATTTGATTTATGAGGTAAGCCGGCCTGAAAGCTACCAGGTCTGCCGATTGAGAATTATTAGAAAGGAGCACTGGTGAGCGGGACATGAGAATTTTACAAATTCTGCTCATTTCTTCCGGTTGAATCAAGGGAACACTAGCTCCTCCCACATAAAAAACATTATCCAGGGAATAGTCATTAATAATTCCCTGGAGTGTTTTTCCAAAATGAAAACCTTCCGTTGATGTTTGGATAACTTCAACCCCCAGGGAAGCCGCTTCTAAAGCTAGTTCTGGATAGTTGGTGCATAAAAAAACCTTATCTATCTCCCTGACCTTTTTTATTTTAATAATGTTATCCAGCAGTATGGCATAGCGAACCCGGGCCATCAGCTTTTCTATAGAACTGACCGGATTTCCACCCTCAAATATTAGGGCATTGACTTTTTCAGCCATTCCTTCTTCTCCCCTCTACTTCGATTCATTAAGGAAACTTAAGAAAAAGTTCAACATTAATTGTCGAAACCCTTTAAAATATGGAAAAAGATTAATAAAAAAGGCCGCCTTTTAAGAACTAAGGCGGCTTTTTTTTGGAAATTTATCTTTTTTCTATAACTATCAAGACAGTTCAGGCTCTATTAGCCCATAGTTACCGTCTTTACGACGGTAAATGACATTAACATCTTCTGTTTCCGCATCAAAGAAAACGAAGAAATCATGTCCCAAAAGGTTCATTTGTAAAATGGCCTCTTCAACGGCCATGGGCTTCATGGCAAAACGCTTTACCCTGACTATTTGTGGTTCTTCTTCCTCTTCCTCATCTTTATAAATTTCCGGTTCAACCTTCAAATCCCTGCTGACCTTCATGCGCTGGTTTCTATTTATCTTATTTTTATACTTTTCTATTTGCTTTTCCAGCTTGTCTATCACCTGGTCAATAGAAGCATACATGTCGGGGGTAGATTCTTCTCCCCTCAAAATCATCCCGTTAAGTAAAATAGTAACTTCAATAATGTTGTCATCTTTAACTACACTGAGACATACCTGTGCTTCCGTTTCCTGCTCAAAATATTTATCCAGTTTCCCGATTCTTTTCTCCACGTATTCCTTTAAAGGTTCCGTAATGTTAATATTTTTACCTCGTAAATTAATCTTCAACAATCTCACTCCTTTTCAGAGTTAGTAATATATACTATTCCCCTTTTATTACTAAAAATCCTACCTGGATAATCAAATAATCTAACAAGAAAACCCCAAATAAATTTGGGGTTTTGGTATGCTATATTTAATACCTTGAAGGTTCTTATACCTTTACTACATTAGCTGCCTGAGGACCTCTAGCCCCTTCAATAATATCGAATTCTACTTTTTCCCCTTCTGCCAGGGTTTTAAAACCTTCTTCCTGGATGGCAGAAAAATGCACAAACACATCTCCTTCGCCATCTTCCCTTTCAATAAAACCGTAACCCTTTTCCTTGCTAAACCACTTAACATGACCTATCATTTACATTCCTCCTAAAATAATTGTAATTAGTTAAAGGGAACCTCCTCATTTAACTGCTTAAAGATTACCACAAGTCCCTGTTAATGTCAAACATTATTGTCATGGTAGAAAGCCCAGTAAATTGCTATAGTAAAGGGCCTTTTAATGGGCTAATACAGCAGCATAAATAATAACAGAAGATCCTTCCTTAAGAACCCGGGCAGCCTCATTCAGGGTGGCGCCGCTGGTACAAATATCATCAATTAATAGATAGGATGCCCCCCTTACCCCAGGAAGGGTTATCTTCCTTTTAAAAGCATCTTCCAGATTAATGATTCTTTCCCCACGACTTAAACGAGTTTGAGTTTGTGTGTATTTTACCCTCTTTAAAGCCTTACATACGGGAATTTCTAAAAAAGGCGAAAGTTTTTCTGCCAGTAATTCCGACTGGTTAAACCCTCTTTCCTTTAAGCGGCGGGGGTGAAGGGGGACAGGGACCAGCCCCTGGGGCTTCACCCATTCCCCCTTATTAATATTTGAATTTATCCCTTCTGCCAGGAGATTAGCAAAAATATCAGAAAGATCTCTTATGCCCTGGTACTTATAAGCATGGAGCAACCTTCGAAAATCCCCCTGGTACAAGCCCAGGGCATATAATTCTTCTAAATAAATTAATTCATTAAAGGCCTTAATGCTGTCCTGACTATTTTTCAAGCCTAATATAAAGCTTTCCTTGCATGAAAAACAAACTACCTCCCCTTTCCCCGAAACCCGGGAGCAGAGGAGACAGCGAGAAGGATACACCAGGTTTATCAATATATCAAACCAGCCCAAAAAACCATCCCACCTTAAAAGGTGTTCCCGGAGACCAGTCTCTCCCCCAAAAGAGTGTGCCGCTCCTCCACCCGGTTGTTGCCCAGGGCTATCCCCATAGCCTTTTTACTGCCAATAACCACCACCAGTTCCCTGGCCCGGGTAATTCCAGTATAGATAAGATTCCTCTGAAGTAATATAAAATGCTGGGTAACTACAGGAACCACCACCACCGGGTATTCGCTGCCCTGGCTTTTATGTACAGAAATGGCATAGGAAAGATCTAATTCTTCCAGTTCGTTCAAACCGTATACTACTTCCCTGCTGCCTCTATAATCGGGGAAGACCACTATCATCTCCCCTTCTTCCTGGTTTATTTCCTTAATTCTCCCTATATCTCCGTTGTATATCTCCTTCTGGTAATTATTTCGAACCTGCATCACCTTATCTCCCTGGCGAAGGGTTTCACTTCCACAATAAATCTGCCTTTTCCCCTTCCCGGGGGGATTTAGCTCTTCCTGTAAAAGCCGGTTCAAATTTTCTACCCCCAGCACCGTTTTACGCATGGGGGTAATAACCTGGATATCTTCCAGGGGATGAACCTTTAAATAAGAAGGTATCCGGTAACTGCACAAATCCAGGATAGTTTTAGTTATTTTTTCAGGTTCTTCTTCCTGGATAAAATAAAAATCTTTATTCTTTTCGTTTATAATAGGAAACTGCCCCCGGTTTATACGGTGAGCATTTACCACTATCAAACTTTCCTGGGCCTGACGAAATATTTTGTCCAGGATAACCACAGGTAAAACTCCCGAGTTAATTAGTTCCCTCAGGACATTACCTGCCCCAACGGAAGGCAGCTGATCCATATCTCCCACCAGGATGAGTTTGCATTCTGAGGGAAGAGCTTTTAATAGATTGTACATTAAAAGAAGGTCCACCATCGAGGCTTCGTCAACAACCAGAACATCTGTTTTCAGAGGATTGTCCTCGTCCCTCTTAAACCTGAATTCTCCCTCGGAATAACCATATTCCAGTAGCCGGTGAATAGTCCTGGCCTCCCGGCCCGCAGCCTCTGTCATCCTCCGGGCTGCCCTGCCCGTGGGAGCTGCCAGGCTTACTTCCAGGTTACTTTCTTCAAACATTTTTATAAGGGCTTTAATCGTAGTAGTTTTCCCTGTACCGGGTCCCCCGGTAATAATTAAGACTTCTTCCTCCCGGGCTTTTTTTAATGCTTCTCTCTGGGGCGAAGTAAGGGCCAGGTGGTGATAATTATTTTCCCCGGGACTTCCTTCTATCCTCTGTTGAGAAAACTTCAAACCCAGGAGCTTTCGAGCTATTCCCTTTTCCGCATGATAAAAGGGGGCCAGGTATACCTTTACTTCCTCTCCTTCCCCCTCCTCTTCCAGGAATATTTCCTTTTCCTCCACCAGGGAATTAATCTGCTGGCTGATGAGGGACTCTTCTATTTCTTCCTCTTCCCGGGAAAATAAATTTTTTATGAGGTCAAAGACTTCTTCCTGGGGAAGGAAAACATGTCCCTGGGCTGCTGCTTCCCACAAAACATATTGAACTGCCGCTCTTATCCTATGAGGTGAACGGGGTTCCAGCCCCAACTTCATGGCTATTTTATCAGCTGTTTTAAAACCTATGCCCGTTACCTCTGTAGCCAGACGGTAGGGATTTTCTTTTATTCTGGCTGCAGTTTCCTTACCATATTTTTTATATATTTTAGCGGCCAGGGCCGGGCTTACTTCATAGTTTTGAAGAAAAATCATAACCCCCCGGATATCCTGCTGTTCTTCGTACCCTCTGGCAATGGTCCGGGCTTTTTTTTCACCTATTCCCTCTACTTCCCTTAACCGCTGGGGATTTTTTTCAATTACTTCTAAAACTTCCTTTCCAAAATGGAAAACAAGCCTTTGGGCAGTGGCAGGACCGATTCCTTTAATCAAGCCTGACCCTAAAAACCTTTCAATTCCTTTCAGGGTCTCAGGCAAGAGGCATTCAAACCCATCAGCTTTGAACTGGTAACCATACCGGGGATTATTAACCCACTCTCCCCAAACTTTTAAGTTTTCCCCCGGAGACACGGGAGGAAAACTCCCTACTACGGTAACCAGCCTGGATTTTGGCTTAGTTTTGAGCCTGGCTACGGTAAAGTCATTAGACTCATTACGATATGTTATTCTATCCAGTGTTCCTTCGATTTCAGGCATATTTTACTCTACCGCCCTTTTATTATGTGTTAATATATTCCTATCCCTGTATATTTTTTATATATTCGTGGACTCCTCCAAAATTCCTTCTCCTGCTTAAAGATTAGCCTCATCCTTTAATAACTTTGCCCTGTCAGTTTTTTCCCAGGGGAGATCCAGGTCTTCCCGGCCAAAATGACCGTAAACAGCCAGGGGCTTATATATGGGCCTTCGCAACTTTAAATCCCTGATAATGGCCCCAGGCCTTAAGTCAAAGTTCTTTTTCACCAGTTCTGCAATCCTGTCTTCGGAAATTTTATTTGTTCCAAAGGCGTCTACCATTACTGAAACAGGTTTGGCTACTCCAATAGCATAGGCAATTTGGACTTCACAACAGTCAGCAAGACCTGCTGCCACTATATTTTTGGCCACATACCTGGCAGCATAGGAAGCAGACCTATCCACTTTCGTGGGATCCTTCCCGGAAAAAGCTCCACCCCCATGGCGGGAACAGCCACCGTAAGTATCTACAATGATTTTCCTTCCCGTAAGCCCTGCATCTCCCAGGGGACCTCCAACAACAAACCTTCCTGTAGGGTTAACATGTACTATAGTAGAATCATCCCATAAATCGTAAGGTATGACTTCTTTAATGATATGTTCCCGGACCCCTTCCCTGATTTCCTCCAGGTTAACATCAGGCTTATGCTGGGTAGAAACAACTAGAGTATTAATCCTCTTGGGAACTCCTTCTTCATATTCTACGGTAACCTGGGTTTTACCATCAGGCCTTAAATAAGGAAGAATTTTCTTCTTCCTTACTTCTGCCAGCCTCCTGGACAGTTTATGAGCCAGGGAAATGGGTAAGGGCATAAGCTCGGGGGTCTCATTAATAGCATAGCCAAACATCATTCCCTGGTCCCCCGCCCCCACATTCAAAGCCTCATCTTCAATGGAATCTCCCGACCTGGCTTCCAGAGATTTATCAACACCCTGGGCGATATCCGGGGACTGCTCATCTATGGAAGAAAGAACAGCACAGGTATCCCCATCAAACCCATACTTGGCCCTGGTGTAGCCTATTCCCTTGATGGTATCCCTTACAACCCCCGGGATATCCACATAACAGCTGGTGGTAACCTCCCCCACCACCATGGCCAGTCCTGTAGTCACCGTAGTTTCTATGGCTACCCGGGACTGGGGATCCTCAGCAAGCATAGCATCCAAAAGGGCGTCAGAAATCTGATCCGCAACCTTATCCGGGTGTCCTTCGGTAACCGATTCTGAAGTAAACAACTTAATCATTTAATTACTACCTCCTTAGGATGATATAACAAAATAAAAAAACCTCTTCATAAGAGGTTTACGTAAACAACTCCCTTATCTCCCAGGATAATAAGTCTCCTGCGGGAATTAGCACCGCTGACTGAATACAGCCCGGTTGCCGGGTTTCTCAGGGCCCGTCCCTCCACCTCTCTTGATAAAGCCATAATATATATCAAATATTTTACTTTTCCATATTTATCTTAATATATAATTTTTTTACTGTCAAACATTTAATCCCCTGGTCCCAGGCCAAAGGTAAATTCCCCTGATACGGCCAGTTCTTCTCCCACATAAGCCTTAGCCTCTCCTTTGCCAATAGAACCCCGGAGCCTGGTAATAATAACTTCCATCTTCAGCTGATCCCCAGGAACCACCTGTTTTTTAAAGCGCAGACCATCTATCCCGGCAAAATACGCCAGCTTGCCCTTATTTTCCTCTTTAGAAAGAAGGGCTACAGCACCAACCTGGGCCATGGCTTCCACAATGAGGACCCCAGGCATTACAGGGTAATGGGGAAAATGGCCTAAAAAAAAAGGCTCATCAATGGTAACATTTTTTAATCCCACCGCCTTTTCCCCCGGTTCCAGCTCCAGTATTCTATCCACCAGTAAAAAGGGGGGGCGGTGAGGTATAATTTTTTGAATTTCTTTACTGTCTAGCATGATTATCCTCCCTTTTACAGGTTTAACTTTTTAGCCAGGCGTTTAACCGACTGGTAAGCGGGAGAATCATCAGGAAGCTGGATTAAGGGAGTACCTTTCAAGTCAAATTCCGCCACCTGGTTATCCAGGGGTATCTGACCTCCCAGGGTTAGTCCTGTTTTCTCTATTTCTTCCTTCAGGTTTTCTACGTCTTCTTCCTTTTGGGCCTTGGTTATAATCAAATATATTTCCTTTACATCCAGGTTCACGGATTTAACAATTTCATAAACCCTTCCTGCGGAACGAACTCCCCGGGCCGTAGCATCACTGGTAACCAGGAGAACATCTACGCCAGGAAGAATTTTCCGGCTCAAGTGTTCCAGCCCCGCTTCATTATCCACCACCAGGTAATCATAATTATCCCGGAGATTTTCCAGATGCTTTCTTAAAAGGTCACTGGGATAACAGTAGCACCCCGGTCCGTGGGGATTACCCATAACCACCAGGTCATATTTCTCTGTTTCCGTCATGGAATGATGGAGCTGCATCTCCACATACATTTCTTTGGTCATCCCTTGGGGGACTTTACGAAAATCTTTAGTATCCTCCAGTATATCACTAATACAGCCCTTAACCTCCAGGCCCAGGGCTTCATTAAAGTTAGCATTGGCATCGGCATCTACTGCCAGTATGTCCTTATCCGGTTTTTCCTCAGCAAGATAACGGACAAGAAGGGAAGCCAGGGTTGTTTTTCCAGTGCCCCCCTTACCTGCTACCGCGATTTGTTTTGGCATCTTATAACTCCTTTCCCTTTGTTGTTAAACTTCTTCACCAATTATATTAAACATATATAAAAAAAGCAAACCTGTTTGCCATTATAAGGACAGGTGGTAGGATTCACCAGGAGCAAGTATAACGGCCTGGGACTCCGTTGCCTTTTCCACCTCCGCCTTGAAGTCCTGGGGGTCACACTCTATTACCGGAAAAGTGTTGTAATGCATGGGAATAACAACTTTAGGGTTAATCATTTCTACTGCCATGGTTGCATCAGAAATACCCATGGTAAAATTATCTCCAATGGGGACCATGGCCAGGTCCACCTTTTCTAGCTCTCCCATGAGTTTCATATCGCTAAATAAGCAGGTATCTCCTGTATGATAAATGATATGGTCAAAAAACTTGACAATAAAACCGCAGGCATGTCCCCCGGGAATTCCCGAGCCGTGAAAGGCAGGGGTAACTCGAACATACCCGAAATCAAAGCTGTGCTTGCCTCCCAGGTGCATGGTATGAGCTTTCATACCCCTGGCTTCACAAGCCTTGGCCATTTCGAAGGTAGAAACCACGGTAGCCCCTTGTTTTTTTGCAATCTTAAAGGTATCACCTAAATGATCCACGTGCCAGTGGGTAAGTAATATGTAATCTGCCTTTATGTCCTCGGATTTACTGGGAGAAAGGGGATTGCCATCAAGAAAAGGATCAAATATTATAGTAGTCCCCTCTTTTTCCAGAGTAAAACAAGCATGGCCGTAAAAGGTCACTTTAGTCATTCCGTTACAACCTCCTTCAAAAACTTTCCTTAATTATATCATAACAAAATTTTTATGACAAAAAATCCTGAGTAAATGGAAATAACAACAGTTAACAAAGTGGTTATATTTGCTACACATCTAATGATATTATATAATGGTACAAATCCTTAAAGTCAACACCATGGGTTAAATTGAAAGGAAGTGTATGATTTATGGTCGGAACCAATGTTACCATGGAAACCTTACGGAAGGGTTTTGAAGAGGCAGGCTATATCTGTGATGAGGATGTAATCATTACCGTTTACCTGGCCCTTAAACTGGAAAAGCCCATCCTCATTGAAGGAGAGCCGGGCGTTGGAAAAACTGAGCTGGGCAAAGTTCTCAGTCAGGTTTTCGACACCAACCTCCTCCGGCTCCAGTGTTATGAAGGACTGGATGAAAACAAGGCTTTGTATGAGTGGAATTATCAAAAACAGCTTTTAAAAATTCAAATAATGAAGGATACCCAGTATGATGAAAACCTGGAACATGACCTGTTTTCCCGGGATTACCTCCTGGACCGCCCCCTTTTAAAGGCTATTCAGGCGGACAACAAAGTCGTCCTTCTTATTGATGAGGTAGATAAAACTGATGAAGAATTTGAAGCCTTTTTATTCGAACTTCTCTCGGATTTTCAGGTTTCTGTCCCGGAACTGGGTACCCTGGCAGCCAGGCACATCCCCATTGTGGTCCTTACCAGCAACAACGAGCGGGAGCTTTCCGATGGATTAAAAAGACGCTGCATCTATCTTTTCCTGGAATATCCTACGATAGAAAGGGAAGTCTCCATTATAAAGGCAAAGGTTCCAGATATCAGCGACAGGCTTACGGGACAAATCGCCCGGGCAGTAAACCTTATCCGCCAGAACGCAGAAATTAAGAAAAAGCCTTCTATCGCCGAAACCCTGGACTGGGCTATGGCTCTTTTGACCTTAAACCAGGACAGCCTAAGTGAAAAGGTAATAAACCAGACCATGAACATTTTGTTAAAAACCAAATCGGACCTGGATGCCTTTCACCAGCATATAGGAGCGGTGGCCCTGGAAGATTACTCCCAATCCAAATAG
>SKLX01000160.1 GCA_007121375.1 Bacillota bacterium
AGAGGTTTTATTATGGTATTTGTTAAAAACATTTAGTGCCACTGCCGTGTGGGTATCTACCAGGTAGTTATAATTATGGTAAACATCTTTTATAGTGCCCAGGGTTTCTTCCTCTGTTGCAAAATCTCCTGTCATTATGTTTTGTGCTTTTTTCAATGTTTCCAGGTCAACCTCAAATTTACCTTCCTTTTGCAGTTGTTCAAACCAGGAATTTATTCTGTCTCCCTTACGGTCCGCTAATTCAAAGAGAAACCTTTCCAGGTTGCTGGAAACAAGAATATCCATGGAAGGACTCATTGTTTTTTTAAGCTCTCTTTTTCTATCATATAGACCGGTATTAAGAAAATCTGCAAGAACCCTATTTTCATTGGAAGCGCAAATGAGCCTGTTCAAGGGAAGACCCATTAAGCCTGCATAAAAAGCAGCCAGTATATTGCCAAAGTTTCCTGTGGGAACACAGATGTTAATCTTATCTCCCCTATCAATTTCCTTTCTATTTAACATCTGTAAATAAGACCAGAAATAATAAACAATCTGAGGAACTAACCTTCCCCAGTTAATAGAATTTGCAGAAGAAAGCTCATAGCCTTTTTTCTCCAATTTTAAATTAAATTCTTTATCAGAAAAGATCTTTTTTACAGCGTTTTGGCAATCATCAAAATTACCTTCCACGGAAACAACAAAAGTGTTTTGTCCGCCAGTTGAAGTCATCTGTAGTTCCTGAATTTTGCTAACTCCACCCCTGGGGTAAAAAACAATGATTTTTAGTCCTTCTACATCCCTAAAACCTTCCAGGGCCGCTTTTCCCGTATCACCCGAAGTAGCAACAAGAATAACAGTTTCTTTCCCAGATTGGTTCTTTTCCATGGCCAGGGACAGCAGGTGAGGCATTATCTGCAGGGCCATATCTTTAAAAGCCGCAGTAGGCCCATGCCAAAGTTCCAAAGGAAAGACATATTCATTTAATTTACGCAAGGGAACTATTTCAGGGGTATTAAAAACTGACTCATTGTAAGCCTTAGAGGCACAGGACCCTAATTCTTCGTAAGTATAATCCCCCAGGTAAAGGCTCAATACTTCTTGAGCCAGACGATGGTAAGGCAAAGAACCCATTTTTTCAATTTCCTCCAGGGTTAATTGGGGAATTCTTTCAGGAACAAAGAGCCCTCCCGCTGGAACCATACCAAGTTTAATAGCTTTGGAAGCCGATACTTTTTGAAAATTATTTCTTGTACTGATGTATTCCACTGATCTTCCTCCGTTTTTTCAATTCTACTACTATACAAAAATAAAAACGCCTTTCCGTGGGAAAGGCGTTTTACGTTTAGGGTTATATATAGTAATGAAGATGCTGTTATTAAGCTTCTACTACGTTAGCCGCCTGAGGGCCACGGTCACCTTCTATTACTTCAAATTCTACCCTTTGTCCTTCTTCTAATGACTTAAAACCTTCTTTGTTTATAGCTGTGTAGTGGACAAAAACATCTTTTTCTCCGTCAACTTCGATAAAACCATAACCCTTTTGATTGTTAAACCACTTAACCGTACCTTGTTTCATTTAAAAATAAATACCTCCTAAATTTGCCTTTCAGGCTTTTCTACATGATATATTAACATTCTTTAATTAACCTGTCAAATTATTTTTCTAACCCTTGGATTGGACAGCAGCCGTTTTTTCTAAAGATTCATCCAGGTAATACATCCGGGTATAATATTCCCTTAACATCCTTTCTGCAGAAAACTGTTCTACAGAACTTGCTATACTGCTTTTCATCATTTCCAGCCAGCAGGAACGCTTATTATAGTAGGTGGGGATAACTTCACTTTTTAAAACATGAAGGAGACTGTTTAAATCATGTTCATCCTGGTTACATCCTTCATAGCCATCGCCTATCTGCCACCCATTAACGCCGTGCTGGCATGCTTCCGGCCACCAACCATCCAGTATACTTTTATTTAAAACTCCATTCATAGCCGCTTTCATTCCTGAAGTTCCACTGGCTTCCAGGGGCCTCCTGGGAGTATTTAACCATACATCACAACCACGGGTTAAAATTTTGCCCAGTTTCATATCATAATTTTCTAAAAACACAATACTATGGGGGTATTTTCGGCACATATCTATAATAAGAGGAACCAGGCTTTTTCCTTCTTCATCCTGGGGGTGAACCTTCCCGGAAAATATTAATTGTACAGTCCCGCTTTTTAGCAATGGATCTAATTCATGGGCATTCCTGAATATAAGATCACATCTTTTATAGGAAGTTACCCTGCGGGCAAAACCTATGGTCAAAGCATTGGGATCCAATTTAACTTGAATTCTCTTATAGATTTCATCTATTAATTCCTTTTTAGCTTCCTGGTGGGGAGACCAAAGGTCTTCCCCCTTTTCAAAGGCTTCCCTTATTCTATGGTCCTGCCATGTATTGCGATGAACACCATTTGTAATATCAAGAATGGTAGATGAATTTTCTACGTGCTCCCACATCTTTTGAGCTGTTTGACTGTGGGTTTTGGATACACCATTGGCTTTTCTGGAAAGGCGCAGGCCCGCCACCGTTAGACTGAAAGGGTCCCCTCCCAGCCTGGACATCTGTTCATAGGAAAATCCATTATAAGCACCTGCCTGACTCATATCCTTGTGGCAGTAGGAACCATTGCCTGCTGAAACGGGAGTATGAGTAGTAAAAACCACCTCTTTCCTGGTTTTTTCCCAGGCTTCTTCAAAGGATAAGCCATTATTCATTTTTTCTCTAATCATTTCAATTGCACCCAATATAGCATGACCTTCATTGAAATGATAAACATCAACTTCTTTGCCCAGGGCTCTAAGGGCCCTTACTCCTCCCACACCTAAAACGATCTCCTGGGCTATTCTTTCTTGAATACTGCCACAGTATAATCTTCTAGTAATATACCTTTTTTCATTGTTTTCAGGTAAAT
>SKLX01000028.1 GCA_007121375.1 Bacillota bacterium
CAGGGTTTCCCCCATTGCGCAATATTCCCCACTGCTGCCTCCCGTAGGAGTCTGGGCCGTGTCTCAGTCCCAGTGTGGCCGGTCACCCTCTCAGGCCGGCTACCCATCGTCGCCTTGGTGAACCATTACTCCACCAACTAGCTAATGGGACGCGGGCCCATCCAAAAGCAGTAAACCTCTTTGCCGCTTAAGGGATGCCCCTTTAGCGGTACATCCGGTATTAGCAGGCCTTTCGACCTGTTATCCCGGTCTTTTGGGTAGGTTGCCCACGTGTTACTCACCCGTTCGCCACTAGGTCGTCGGGGAAAGCAAGCTTTCCCCTAAACCCCGTTCGACTTGCATGTGTTAGGCACGCCGCCAGCGTTCGTCCTGAGCCAGGATCAAACTCTCCAGTTATATTACCTCCTCCTTTACAGAAGAAGGCTAATTTACTGTAGCGTCCTGCTTTACAGAACTTGCCTGTAATTTATTAAAAACTACAGGGCTTTAGGAATCCACAGGGTCACCAGCTTTCACTGGAGCCCTTGGTTTTTTTTACCTCCGGTTGGGTACCGAAGGTATTCGTGTGAGTCCTGTTTAGTTTTCAAAGAACAGTACCCCTGAACATCACCTTTAAGGGGCAAGAATAATAGTAACACAGCTAAAATTAATTGTCAAGGTTAGATAAATTTTTTATTGTTGTATTGTTGTGTTGTATTGTTCTATATATAATTTACCATGTTTTGACCTTTTTATCAAGACCTCAGGGAAATTTTTACCCTTTTCAAAACCCTTTATAATCAGTATTTTTAACAATATTCTCAATTTTTATCCTTGGAATAAATTCAAATAATTAATAGATAACTAATAAAAGCTTAAGGAGCAAATTTTTCTGGCAAACTTCCTGGAAACTGTAGATTGATTACGGTATCAGGCACCTCTCCCTGGTAAATACATTCTGCAAGGGGAACCTGGGTTACCACCTCCGTTCTAGAGGCAATAAAAGGAATCAAAATTTGAACCTGAGCATTAATATTGAAATATAGTTTATGTCTGGTCTGGTTTATTCCTGCTTCTTCGAAAACATCATCAATGCTTGTGTTAACCCTTCCTAAAGGAACCATGACAATGGGAATCTTAGGGCCCAGATTTGCCAGTATGTAGCTGCCCAGAGCCTGGCCCAGAGGAAGTTTTATTACTTCCCTCTCCATTGACCTGAGGGTTTCCTGTACTTTTAAGGTGGTTATAGACATTATCCGATTAACTTCCCTGGTATTTATCCTGGCCATTACTATTTTTCCTTCATGGTCTTTTTCTATTTGTACCAGGCTTTCATATGACAGATTTTCAGCTATTTCTTCCCTTACCGCTTCATTGATAGCTTCTGTGGCCAGCATATCAGTATAGTACAATGCTGCTGAAATAATCGTTGGTCGAAGGTTTTGTTCCATATGAGCTATGACTTTCCCGGTGAAAAATAACATTAATGCAGCTATTAAAAATCCGGCCATTTTGCGATTTACCCTTAAAGACCTTCTTTTTTTAAACAAAACAACCCCCTCCAACTTTAATATATGCAGAGGGGATTGTACAGGTACTAACATATAGACATATTAAACATATGAAATAATTGCCATAACAAGTATTTATCTCAATTTTTTAACGACAGCATCTAGCAAATCTTCTTTTGCCCGCCTGAAGAACAGCGCCATTACTAACCTTTATCTCCTGGTTTGGGTCGGTAATCTTTTCTCCATCTATTTTTACTGCACCCTGTTTTACCAGGCGGCGGGCTTCACTGTTGGTTGATGCCAGCCCCGAATCCGTCAAGAGTTTAACAATCCAGATGGGCTCATTATTTACTTTTACTTCCGGCATCTGAGAGGGCAGATTCCTTTGTTGAAAAACTTTTTGAAACTCGGCTTCTGCTTTCTCAGCTTCTTCCTTGTTATAATACATGGTCACCAGTTCCCGGGCCAATCTCATTTTAACATCCCGGGGATGAAGTTCCCCTTTTTTGAGTCCCTCTTCAATTTTATCTATTTCTTCTTCTTCCAGGCGCACAGCCAACTTGAAGTAATCAACCATGAGTTCATCCGCCAGAGACATGGTTTTACCGTATATTTCTTCAGGAGGCTCATTAATGCCAATATAATTGTTAAGGCTTTTGCTCATCTTATGGACACCATTAATCCCTGTCAAGATTGGCATGGTAAGAGCTACCTGGGACTCCTGGCCATATTCCTTTTGCAGGTGCCTTCCCATCAATAAATTAAACTTTTGTTCCGTTGCTCCAAACTCCACATCTGCTTTAATGGCAACGGAGTCATAGCCCTGCATGAGGGGGTAAAAGAATTCATGGATGCTAATAGCATGGTTTTCTCGAAAACGCCTGGCAAAGTCCTCCCTCTCCAGCATTCTGGCTACTGTATATTTTGAAGCCAGCTCTATAACATCGGCAAAAGTTAAATCCTTCAACCACTCACTGTTAAAAACAAGCCTGGTCCTTTCTTTATTTAATATCTTAAAAATCTGATCCTGGTAGGTTTTAGCATTGGCCATAACCTCTTCCTGGGTAAGCTGTTTTCTGGTTTCTGACCTGCCTGTAGGATCACCAATACGGCCAGTAAAATCTCCCAAGATGATAACTACATCATGACCCAGGTCTTGAAATTCTTTTATTTTATGCAAGACTACCGTGTGCCCCAGATGAAGGTCTGGTGCTGAAGGGTCAAACCCTAATTTTCCAATTAAAGGTTTTCCTTCTTTCCAGGACCTTTCCAGCTTATTAAGTAGTTCTTCCTCTTGAATTATTTCTACTGTGCCAGCTTTAATAATTTTTAACTGCTCCTGTGGGTTCATTGTGACTCATCTCCCGAAAAATATTTAAATACAGGTAATATCAAGCAATTACACAGAATAATTTTAACATATGACTTTTTCTTTTGCAAAC
>SKLX01000108.1 GCA_007121375.1 Bacillota bacterium
ATTCAGTAAAGTCATTTATAATTGCCCGAAAGCTGTCAGCCTCAGACATTTCTGCTGATATATCATACCCAGGGTGGCAATAATTAATGGCTCTTTCTGCATCAGTGATTGGGGCATAAAAACTGTGTCCGATATAATGCCAATAGCCAATTCCTTGGGGGTAGTCACACCAATACATGATGTCACAATAAAGTGTTTTTAATATTTAACTACACACCATAGTTAAACTTTTTAGCCCGACGGCTGAGGGGCAGAACAACATAAAAGGTTGATCCCTTTTTTTCCTGACTCTCGACCCAAATTTTGCCCTTGTGTCGATCAATGATTTCCAGGCAGATGGAAAGGCCCAGGCCGGTTCCTCCCCGTTCCCGGGAGTAATTTTTATTTACCCTGTAAAAGCGTTCAAAAATCTTCTCCAAGTCGTTGCTGGGAATACCAAAGCCAGTATCATTTACTGACAGCACTGCTCCCTCATCATTTTTACTTACTTCAACCTGAATTCTTCCACCAGAGGGAGTATATTTGGCTGCGTTATCCAGGAGGTTTTGAATCACCTGTTCTAACTCTTCAGCATTACAGCGAACATAAAGGCTGCTCTCGTTTTCCTTGTAGTCAAATTCAAAACCCTCCTCTTTTAAACGAGGGGCGCTTGTTTCTACAACACTTCGCACCAGTTCTGTAAAATTAATGAGATTTTCAGGGAACTCTTCTTTCTTCCTTTCCAGACTTGTCAAGTCTAACAAATTGGTTGCCAGGTCCATAAGGCGCCGGGTTTGTATTTCCAGGTCTTCAATGAATTCGTTTTTTAACTCTTTGTCGTCAATATCCCTAAGGCTATGGACCAACATGCCGATGTTGTTGATGGGGTTCCGCAGCTCATGGGAAACAATGGCTGCATAATCACGAAGTTTTTTCTCAAATTCCTTGCGCTCAGAAATATCTCTGGAAAATCCCTGTATAATTCCATTTCCAAAACGGGAAACCACTTTTGCACTGGTTTCAACGGGAACTTCAGAGCCATCCTTCCTTACATAGGCGCCTTCAAATACGCTTTGGTCCTTTTTCAGCAATTGCTCTCTTCGTCCCTGGAAACACATCATATTTTCCTTGCTGTCTATTTTTGAAAGAGTAGCTTGAACCAGTTCATCACGATGATAACCCAGCATCCTGCAGGCATTTTCATTAATATCAAGAATGTTTCCCTGGAAGTCGTGAATTATAAGGGCATCGTTAGTATTTTCTACGATAGTTCGATATCTGGCCTCGCTTTTTCGCTGATCCTGAGTTAATTTCACCACCCGGCGGGTTGTCCATCTAATTCCACCCACTCCTATAAGCCAGATTAAATAATATCCTGATGCCAAGTAAAATTGCTGTGTGTGCATCTGAGCCAGGTAAGGCGACATGGAAGTTTTTGCGCTTATACCTCCATAAACATCTCCCACCTGGTATCCCTGGTGGCCATGACAGGTTAGACATCCCTCCTCCGTATAAAAAGGCCGTATCAGCCTCATATAATGTTCTCCGTCAATATTAGTTACGGCACTTTTTTCGTCTATTTCACCATTAAAAGCTTTCAGTGCTTCCGCTTCCCAGGGATCAGCAGCATTATGAGGAGCCAGGGGGTCGAGACTGGTGAGGCGGCCGCTTATACCATAACGCTCTTGTGTCATTTCATAAACCTGGCGCATAATGTATGCGGGATTGAAAAGGGTAAGGGGAGTGCCTGACGGGGTGGTAATGTCCCTTTCATGAATATGTTCCAGGTATGGATTGGGGGGATTCTCCTTAGTTACCGGAACGTACACTCCTCCTTGTTCCGTAACCCAGTTGCGAAAGACGAGATCTTTTTCAATGGTTTTTATGAGGGACAGGCGAGCCTGTTCATGGGTATGAGTATTTACCTGCCACAAATTCCAAGCAATAATTATGCCTAAAAACAGGGTCCATCCCACTGCCAGCAACCAACCTATTCGTATTATTTTTTGCTCATCTTCTTCTATGATGGCAGAAGTCACAGGATTGAACAAGTGTTTTCTTTCAGTCATTTTAATTTCCTCCAGTAAAGGGAAAAACTAATCAGTTATTTGGTTTTGCAGGGACAGCAAAAGGGTCGAGCAGGCTGTACCCGCTCGGACAAAGCCTGCTCGACCCCGTGTCGGGGTATTTGGTCAGAGGTTATTCTATTGGTTCGGGAACAATGCGAACGATTGAAACGCTGTGGCCTTCGACAGCAGCATAGATAGCTCCATCATGATGACCGACAGTTACGTCACGGACGCGCCAGCCTTCATCTGCAAGCAGCGGGTCAAGCTCTTCAAGACCATCATCGGTGAGCCGGAAGTGGGCCAGGTATTCACTTGCCAGGCCGCCGACAAAGAGGTCTCCCTGCCAGTCAGCAAACCCGTCACCATCATAAAAGGTCATCCCGGCGGGGGGGAATCCGCCGCTACCGCACTCCCAGTAATGCACCGGGTTGATCGTGTCATCTCGATCTTCAGGTAATACTCCGATATCTTGGCCGGTAACATAGTTGCAGCCATAGGTGGCTATCGGCCATCCATAGTTGTTGCCTCCGTAGATGATGTTAATCTCATCACCGTCCTGCTCTCCGTGCTCGCTCTGCCAGATCTCCCCAGTTTCTGGATTTATAGCCATCCCTTGCGAGTTGCGGTGGCCATAAGTGTATATTTCATCGAGGACATTGGTATCATCTACAAAGGGATTATCTTCAGGTATAGTGCCATCACGCAGGATCCGAATGGTCGTGCCGAGTACATTGGTCGTATCCTGGGATACGTGATCGTCGAAGTTCTTGTCTCCGCGGTCACCGATAGTCATGTATAGGTAATCGTCCTGTATTACTACCCGTGATCCATAATGAGAGGTGCCGCTCATGAATGGTTCGGCAACATACAGCTCTTCCAGGCCGCTTAATCTTTGCTCTTCTAAATCCAGTATCGCACGGGCCAGATGGGTTGTCGTGTCTCCCGCTTCATTCGCGACAGAATATGTTAGATAAACCAGGTTATCTTCGTCAAAATCGGGCGATACCGTCACATCAAGCAGGCCGCCCTGACCGCTTGATACTACCTCAGGAGCGCCGGCAATTTCAACAACCTCGAGTGTTTCAGTATCAATGAGGAACATAGAGCCTGAATTTTCGTTGGCCAGTAACCTGGATGTGCCGGGCAGGAAATCAATTGCCCAGATAAGCCCCAGGTCTTCAGCGACTACTTCTAGTACAGGTTCTACTTCACTAACCGGCTGGGCAATTGGCGTATCAACACGGGCCTTCTCGTCTTCAAATATGCCCTGCTGCACTATATAGAATGTTAAACCTACCAATATTACGACAGCGATAGATACGTATATAAACAAGCTTTTTCTCATGTTTATCACCCACCCTCAGGTAAATAATTAATGTCTTATTTTCATTTTATCATTGGCTAGTGACCTGTCAAGCAACTTTAATCTTATTTTTAGGTAGGAAGGATATCATATAAAAGAAGATTTTATCAAGCTGTTGACAGGGTTTCAAGGCTTTTCGTAGAAGTCAAAAAAGGGAAGGAGGCCTGTAGATACATAATGGATACAGAATTATTTGCCTTTACCCTGCTAGTAATGTCCCTGAGCCTTCTGGCGGGTAAATTATTGCGCTTAAACATACCCCTTTTAAGAAAACTATTTCTACCCAGTTCCGTTATAGGGGGACTGGTCCTTCTTCTGGCGGGACCCCAGGCCCTGGCCCTGCCTTTCCTGCGGGAGCTGACCGCCGTGTGGGAAACCATGGAAGTCCTCCCCGCCTACCTGATCAACATAATTTTTGCCGCTTTTTTTATCGGGAAAAGCATTCCTCCCCTGAAAACTGTCTGGAAACTGGCCGGCCCCCAGATCTGCTTCGCCCAGGTCCTTACCTGGGGCCAGTACCTGGTAGGTATTCTGGCGGGCCTTTTCATCCTAACCCCCCTCCTGGGCTTGCCGGAGTTTGCCGGGGCTTTGATTGAAATCGGCTTTACCGGGGGCCACGGCACGGCGGCAGGACTGGCTCCTACCTTTGAAGCCCTGGGCTGGCCCGAAGGCCAGGACGTGGCCCTGGGGATGGCTACCCTGGGAATCCTGGTGGGGGTCATAACAGGGATAATAATGATTAACTGGGCTTCCCGGCGTAAAATAATTGAGGTCGATGAGGCATCCATAGAAAAGACCCAGGAAGAGGACACCCACTGCGAGTTTGAAGACCGGGAAGAGGAAGAACCCAGGCGGGCCATGAGACCTGACTCTATAGAGGCCCTGTCCCTACATCTAGCCTTACTGGGAGGGGCTATAGGTATAGGCTACTTCTTCCTGGAAGGCCTCATATACCTGGAGAGGGTATTACTCCTGCCCCTGGGCTGGGAAGGTATTATGGATTACCTCCCTCTCTTCCCCCTGGCCATGCTGGGGGGCATTGTGATTCAATATATTTTCAAGCATCTTTTCAGAAACCACATGGTAATCGATAGAAAACAAATTAACCGGCTCCAGGGCCTTTCTTTAGATATATTAATTGTAGCTGCCCTGGGAAGCCTGGATCTACAGGTGCTGGCCCAATACTGGGAGGCTGTTATCCTTCTGGCTTTAATAGGAATTATTTGGACCCTCCTGGGCTTTGTCTTCCTGGCCCCCCGCATGATCAAAAATTACTGGTTCCAACGAGGCATCGGGGATTACGGCCAGTCCATGGGAATGGTAGCCATGGGCCTTTTGCTTATTCGGGTGGCAGATCCCCAAAACCGGAGCGAAGCCCTGACGGCCTTCGGATACAAGCAGCTCCTTTTTGAGCCCGTGGTAGGGGGAGGCCTTTTCACTTCCGCCTCCATGCCCCTGATTGCCCAGCTGGGGGCAGAAACAATTCTTATCGTGGTAGGAGTGGTAATGGTTTTTTGGTTAATCTTGGGCTTTAACCTGAAGCGAAAGCTTGAATAAGCAGTCCATTCATTTTTCCCTTAAAAAATAAATTTTTTCCCTTTAGCCAATAATTATAGGTTATAATATTATTATATCTTCTAAAGGAGGAAAATCATGCACCCCTTATATATAAGTCTTTTGGATGGTTTTGAGGATGAACTGGTAATCATCAAGGTCAATGGGGATACCGTCTTTAACAAGGAAGCTATCTTTTCCAAGCTTTCTAAAGGATATGCGGAAGAAATAGAGGTACAGGTTGATGAAGGTGATGTAGAGGTGGAGTTTTCCCTGCCCTTGAGGGACCTGTCAGAAAAGGTAGTAATTAAGGTTTTATCTCCCATATATCTGGGCTTTTCCCTACACCACGATGAAATTCAATATAAAGCTTCCTTAAAGCCCCTTCTTAAAGACAACCAGTAAGTAAACAGGGTAAAAGTTAAAAATCACTGGCTCCTGGCAAGATTCTCCAGTAAAGCATGGAGAGTTCGGGCCAGGTTAACCAGCTTGTCCGTGTCAATTATGTCTAGTTTATCCCGGGAGGTGTGGGCCAGGGATAACACCTCTCCCATGAGTTGGGAGGTTATGGCCAGGGCAGGCCTCTGATTCATTAAAAAGAGGCCGTGGTCCCCCTGATACCAGGGTTCTCCCGGAATAATCCCCTCCTCCTGGGATAGGCTCTTTTTTATGGTTTCTTCCAGTTGGGGAGGGCACCCGTAGGTGGAGTAAGCAGTATTTCCCCGGAAATAACCCACCCCGTCCAGGTTAATGCCCAACATCATAAGGGGAAATCTATCCCGGTTTTGTTCCAGGTACAGAACCTCTCCAGGGTTGGAATAGTAATCCTCCCCATTAAGGGCTGTAAGCTCCACGGACAAATTACCCCTGTAAGTGGCCAGAAGTTCTCCCAGGAGAAGGAGCACGGTAACCCCTGCGGCATTGTCAATAGCCCCGGGGCTTCCCTCCTTGCTGTCTATGTGGGCAAATATTACTGTCCCACCGGAAGTATCTACCCCCTTACGGGCCACCACATTGCATCCCTGGGAGGGTATCCGGGAGGCTTTAATCTGAAGACATACCTGCTGACCCTGGCAGGCTGACAGCCTTTCCCCCTCCTCGCCCGTCATGTAAGCAGAAGGCAGGGCAAAATCACCGTCCTCTATAAGGGGGAAAGGATAAACCCCTCCTGCCATTTCCGGGTTCCGGTAAGTAGCTGTCAACACTGCCTTAAAGCCCTTGTTTTCCAGAAGGTAAATTATTCTCTTATGCTCCAAAGGGTTGTAGAAAGGGAAGTTTTTAGGCATGAGGGGTTCCCTTGCTATATCCCCCTTCAGGAGGATTACCCTGCCCTGGCCATCTATCCTTTCTAATTCCTCGGGGGTGGAAACCAGGGATAGGGGACCCTCTACCTGGCATTCCAGGGAGTAAGGACTGGCCTGGGCATGGAAACATTTTTCCCCTACATTTAGAAGGGTTCCCTGGTGCCTCCATTCGAAGCAGCTGAAAGAAGGCATTTCAATTTGGAAGCCGAAGGATTCTAGAGTAGAGGCAAAATAGCGGGTAGCCTCCTGGTTTCCTTTGCTTCCCACATACCGTTCAGTGATATCTTTGCATAATCTTTGCAGGTGTTTCCTCGCTCTTTCCTCCAAGATGTTAGCAGCTACTTTAACTAAAAACCATACTTTTTAACCCTTTTACTGGCCCTCAGGAATTTCTTCTAAACATATGATAAACCCTTATGCCTCCCTCCTGGTGCTCCTCCAATACCTTAAAACCAAAGCTTTCATAGATAACCCGGTTTTTTTGGTCCGCTGTGTAAAGATATATGCCCGGGACATGGGGAGCTTCCTGGGTTACCTCCACCGCCCGGGTTAAGAGCATTTTCCCTATCCCCTGGCCCTGGTAATGGGGGTGAACGGCCAGGGCGAAAAGGGTGTAAAAGTTTGGAGGAAGTTCCCGGGATAAGCGGAAGGCATTTCGGGAAGATAATGCCCTCTTCAGGTTTATCTGGATAAGCATGGGAATAATACTGAAAACCTGGACAAAGGCAGACCTTATTTTTTGGGAAAAAGGAAGCCTTTCGTTTTTATTTATAACGGCTATCCCTGCCACCTCCTCTCCCTTTAAAGCCATCAGGAAAAAGTCTCCCTTCTCCAGGTGCTGTCTGACCAAGTTTCTGGTCTGACGCAGGTAATATTCCCTGGTATTTTTCTTGTTAAAATCAAAAAGGTAGGAGGTCGCCCCCTCCCTTTCAAAGGCTTCGGCTATAATCTCCGCACACCTGTCTATTTTTTCTTCCTCCAGGGTTGGAGGAGCGGTGACAATCTTTATATCATTCATATTCTTCATATTTTAGCTTCTCCTAATTATTCTTCATTAAAATGCCTGTTCCTTACCGAAGGGGAACTACTCCCCTTCCGGCTTCCGACAGCAATTAAAAGACATTATCTTAACAGGGCCCTTCATTTTTTTTATGTCCTCATCGGTGTAATCACTCAAGGAACACCTGGTATCCATCTCAAACCGGTTTAAAAACTCCCAGGCTTCTTCCTCGCTTTCTGCCTCCACCTTTAAATATGTGTCATCATAGGTGTGAGACTTGAAATAATAGTTTCTCATGGAGCCACCACCTTTCACAAAAATCTCATACTTCTATATTACAACATTTTACTAGAGAAGGAGAAGAAAATAAAAGAAAGGGGATAAATCTTAACAAAATCTACATATCTTATTGATAAGATCTACAAGTCTTCTGGTAATAATAGTCTTAAGAATAAAGAATGGAGGTGAGAATTTTTGAAAAACAAGAAAACTATGCTAATCATCGTTGCCCTGGCAGCCCTGCTGGTTATCTCCCTTGCCTCAATGGCCTTTGCCGACACAGAAGAAAATGGAGAAGAAATACAGGTGGAGGAACAGCAGGAGTTACAAACCAATGAACAAAGAAATGAACAGAAGCAGGAGTTAAAGCAGCAACGGCTTCAGCAATGTGATGAACCCTGCAATGCCGACTGTGAACCCCAGCAAAAAAGGCTGCAGGAAAACTTGAATAAACAAAGTGAAGAAAAGAAAGAGTTAAGGCAGCAAAACCTTGAAAGAAAACAGTTGAATAGTGAAAATCAGATCCAGGCTTAAATTTTTAAGGAGTAATAAAGCCCCTGTTCTTATTCTAGCTGGAATAAGAACAGGGGTAAAACTTTTCGGTCACCCTCAGGTATTTTTATTTAATATCTTCTGGTGACTTTTTTAATTCGGTTGTTTTTAGTCAGAAGGTTTTATATAATGAAATTAAGGGATTTTGTGGTTAGAAATTACATTTTCTCCATAGAACAGGGTGGAGTTTGGAAAATACCTAAGAAAGGAGAATGCAAATGGGTAACAAGCAGGGTTTTTGGGAAAAACCGACTCAGTCTTACTGGATTGCCTCCACGGGGGACACTAATTACCCCGGAGTGAAGGAAAATCTAAAAGTTGATGCCCTCATAGCAGGAGGGGGCATTACGGGTATATCCTGTGCTTACCTTCTTAAAAAGGAGGGCCTAAAGGTAGCACTCCTGGAGGCAGACGGGATATCAAAGGGAGCCACCGGCCACACCACTGCTAAAATATCCTCCCAACATAGACTCATCTACAGCAGACTTATCCAGCAGTTTGGCGAGGAAAGGGCCCGGCAGTATGCCCAGGCCAATGAAAGGGCTATTTTAGAGATTAAAAATATAGTAAGGGAAAACAACATCGATTGTGACTTAATGGACCGGCCTGCTTTTGTATATACGGAAAAAGAAGAAAACATTCAAAGAATAGAAGAAGAAGCCGGGGCAGCCAGTGATATGGGGATAAAGGCATCATTCACGGAGGAAACGGGACTGCCATTCCCTGTTAAAGCAGCCTTACGGTTTGATGGACAGGCTCAATTTCACCCCCGGAAGTATCTCCTGGCCTTAATAGAGATAATTGCCGGTGAGGGAAGCCACGTTTTTGAGGATAGCAAGGTTGTCCAGGTGAAAGAAGGCCCCCCATACAGAGTTTTAACGGCAGAAGGGGTGGAAATAACTGCTGATCACCTGATCATAGCTACCCATTATCCCCTTACGGGCCGGGTTCTGCCCTATGTGGTAAGGCTCTATGCCGACAGGTCTTACATTATAGCGGTTAAAGCTAAAAAGCCCTTGCCCCCAGGGATGTATCTAAGGGCTGAATACCCTGGCAGATCTCTCCGGTCCCAGCCCTTTGAGGGGGGAGAGCTAATTCTGTTGGGGGGCGAAAACCATAAGACGGGCCAGGAAGTGAGTGCCCTAGAACGCTACCAGAACCTGGTCAGTTTTGCAGAGGAAAATTTCCAGGTGGAGGAGGTGCCCTACAGATGGTCAACCCAGGATTACAGGACCATGGACGGGGTTCCCTTTATAGGGCATTATTCTTCGGCCACTCCCCAAAAATATGTTGCTACGGGTTTCGGAAAGTGGGGCATGACCAACGGCACCGCTGCCGGGTTGATTATAAGGGATTTGATAGTTAAGGGAAAAAGCCCCTGGCAGGAGGTTTATGACCCTATGCGCAAGACCTTCAGGCAGTCTATAAAGAGGTTTTTTATTGAAAACTTAAATGTGGCTTCCCACTTTGTTAAAGGTAAAATTTCCCGGGGAGAAAAAGAATTGGAGCTGGAAAAAGGACAGGGTAAAGTGCTTAATATAGAAGGAAAAAGAAAGGGAGCTTACCGGGATGAAGATGGAAAACTATATTTGGTGGACACCACCTGCACCCACCTGGGGTGTGAATTGAACTGGAATTCAGCGGAAAAATCGTGGGACTGCCCCTGCCATGGGGCCAGGTTCACCTATAAGGGGGAAGTCATTGAAGGCCCTGTCATGAAGCCCCTGAGGGTGAAAATGAAAAAAAACCCACAATAACATGGATTGCCCCTCCGGAGAAAGACGAGCAAATTCTTCTATCTTTATCTTTAACATTAAAATTAATTCCTGGCAGTGGCCCTTTTATATTACATGGTTATTCGCGAAGCAAACACATTCATATCACCCAAATAAAAGGATGGTTAACAAAAAATGAATAAGCCTTTCATGTCCTTCTCCCTGGGTCAAACCCGGTTGACGTGGGATGTCTGTTGGCTGGTGACAGCGCCTCTGGGCCTGTGGTTGGTAGCCTCTGTCTACGTACCCCTCTTCGGAGGTAACTTAAACCCCTGGGAAACCTGGCTTTTGACCCTTTTAATAGGCGTACTCTGTCTTGTCTCCCTGGTGGCTCACGCTTCAGCCCACCTGTTTGTAGCACGAAAATGCAAAGGAGAAATAATCTCCTACCTTCCCATCTACCCTTTGGGAGACGCCTCCCAGGTATGGCCCCCCACCCGGACGCCCCGGGATGATTTTTTAATCGCCGTGTCCGGACCCCTTAGCAGCGGGGTTATAGCAGCTGGAGCTTACCTGATCTGGAATATGCAGCAGGGCACCTATCTCAATCTTATCATGCTTTTTCTGGTGTTTTTTAATAGCGGAGTAGCGTTATTCAACCTTATACCCTTTTTCCCCCTGGACGGTGGACGACTCTTTCGGGCCATCTGCTGGGGGTTACTGGAGCGACCGGCTGCCGCCACGGTATGGGCGGCCCGCGGAGGAAAGGGAATCTCCCTCCTTCTGCTCCTCTGGTCAATCTTCTTGTTAATCCAGCATACACGCCACAGCTTATGGGCCGGGGGAGCCACCCTGCCAGCATCAGCCCTGCAGAGGGCCCGCCGGTAACTTTCTGGGGAAACCTGGTTACCCCGGAAGATTTAACAGGTGGGCGCATCATTGCCGGGACGGGCACTGTTAACCTGGATGGCACCGTGGGACCTGTAGGTGGCTTAAGGCAAAAGGTGGCTGGGGCGGAACTGTCCGGGGCCACATACTTTTTGGTCCCCCAGCAAAATTACGAAGACGCTCGTGCCGCAGCACGCCGGATTGAAGTTATCCAGGTGGGCACTGTAGAAGAAGCCATCTACTTTTTTCAAAGCCTTCCATCTGTGTAAAAAAAGTATTACAAAACTCAATTAATCCTTA
>SKLX01000124.1 GCA_007121375.1 Bacillota bacterium
AAAAAAATGAGAAAGTACGCAACGTTTGTTTGCATTCTGAAACAAAAACCCATAAATTCTGAGAAAAAAAAAAAAAAAAAAGGGGGACGCTAGTCCCCGAATTTCTTGGGAGGCCGTTTGCCCAGGACGTCCTCCACATAGCAGCGGAGTATTTCTGCCACGCTCCAGGCCTGGGCGGTGCAGCCTTTAGGTTCGTGGGGAAAATCTCCGTCAAATATTTCACTTACAGTGCCCACCCCGTGCTCAAAAAGGTAGCGGCGGAAGGGAGCCAGTATTTCCCGGGCCACATGGCAGCTTCTATCGGAGAAGCTGTGGACCTTCAGGTAGGCGGTGACAAAAGGTCCCAGGAGCCAGCTCCAGACGGTGCCCTGGTGGTAGGCCGCGTCCCGGCTCCACCGGTCCCCCTGGTAGCGGCCCTTGTAGTCGGGGTGGGAGGGGGCCAGGCTCCGCAGGCCGTAGGGGGTGAAAAGCTCCTGGAAGACTTTCACCACCACTTTCTTTTCCCGGTCAGGGCTCAAGATAGAATAGGGGAGGCTTACGGCCAGGATCTGGTTGGGACGGAGACTGTCGTCCTTCCCTTCGGAGGAGACCACATCATAGAGGCAGTCTTTTTCCTCGTTCCAGAATTCTCTGGAAAAACTCTCCCGGACCTGTTCCGCCAGCTGGCGGAAATCCTCCTCCCTTTTATCCTTAAACTCCCGGCACAGGCTTTCCATAATCTTAAGAGCGTTATACCAGAGGGCGTTAATCTCCACCGCCTTGCCGTGGCGGGGAGTTATCACCCAGCCGTTCACCTTGGCGTCCATCCAGGTGAGCTGTATGTCGGGGTCACCGGCGGAAATCAGCCCGTCGGAGTCCATGCCAATATTAAACTGGGTCCCCTGCCGGTAGTAATCTATAATTTCATTTAACACGGTGAATAGCCTGCCCCGGACAAAGTCAATGTCCTCCGTATATTCCAGGTATTTGGCTGTAGCGTAAAAAAACCAGAGGGAGGCATCAACGGTATTGTAGTGGGGAGTATCCCCCCGGTCGGGGAAGGTGTTGGGTATGAGGCCCTCCTGGCAAAAGGAGGCAAAGTTTTTCAAGATTTCCTTGGCCTCTTCAAAACGGTTGGTCAAAAGGGTAAGACCGGGCAGGGCAATCATGCTGTCCCGTCCCCAGTCCATGAACCAGTGATAGCCTGCCACCACCGTTTTACTTCCCGTGGACTTCCGGTCCACGATAAAGGAATCAGCGGCAGTAACCAGCTGGTTCACAAACTTGTCCTGGTAACCCGCTTTTTCCACCAGCCCCTGGACCCTTTTCACCTGCTGCCGGTACTCCTCCTGGGGGTCATGGATCCTTTCCTCCATGGTAGCCACCACGGTAAATTCCTTGGGGCCGTCCCCTTTAATGTCCCAGACCCCGGGCATGTAGTGGTACTCCACGGCATCCTCCCCCCGCTTCATCTCCTGGATGTAGGCCATCCTTTCATACCAGGTATCGGTATAGGGGGTAAACTCCCCTTCGGAGCAGCGCAGGTAAAAGGGGTCCATCTCGGTGTAGGTTAAAAGGGAAATATGGGTTCCATCTATTTCCTGGATAAAGGGGCCGTCGGCGGAACGGTTAAGCCAGTGGTGGTCCCGGTAGTTAGTTAAAGGGAAAAGGCGGAAGGAGTAGGGTCTTCCCGGGGATTCAATTATGTAGCGGATGATGGTGGTGTTTTCCCCGTAGACCATGAAAACTTTCTTTTCTATTATGATGTCCTCCACCTGGTGAACAAAGGTGGGAAAGGGGTCGCAGCGAAACTCATGAATGTTTTGGAACCCCTTCTGGATATAGCCGTCGGCGGTGGCATTGGCTGCCAGGGCCACGGGTCTTCCTTCTATCTCCATGTCCTCATCTATCTTGGAAAGGAGGAGCATCCTCTCTCCGGGAGGACGCAGGGCCGCCACCAAAAGCCCGTGGTAGCGTCGGGTGTTACCCCCGGCGATGGTGGAGGAGGCATATCCCCCCAGTCCGTTGGTTATTATCCATTCCTTTTCCGCTGATTTTTCCCAGGTGGCCATGTCCAGTTTTCCGTAACAAATCATTAAGGCTTCACCTCTTTCAAGGATAATACTTTAAGGATGAATATGGGCTTGGGCTGCCAGGAGAAGTACCCCCTGGATTCCCGCCTCCTCCCGGAGGGTGGAGGGAAGGATTTCCACTTTTTCTGATACGGGGCCGGGAGCCCTGCGGCAAAAGGCTTCTCGCAGGGGCAGGAAGAAGGAATCCCCCGAAAGGGACACCCCTCCCCCGATGACAAAGGCTTCCGGGTTAAAGAGGTGGGCCAGGGTAGCCAACCCCGCCCCCAGGTAATCTAGGGCCCGGTTAACGATATCCTGGGCCACCTGGTCCCCCATCTCGGCGGCGGTAAAAACATGGCGGGCCGTTACCTCCTCCCGGTTTTCCATGGCCGCCACCTGAGGCATACTGGTAGGCATCCCCAGGGCCAGGGCCTCCACAGCCTGGCGGGCTATGGCCGTCCCCGAAGCCAGGGTTTCCAAACACCCCCGGTTACCGCAGTTACACTGGGGACCCTCCAGGTCCAGGGTAATATGACCTATCTCTCCGGCGTAGCCTTCAGCCCCCCGGTAGACCTCCCCCTGGGCGATTATCCCCCCGCCTATGCCTGTGCTGACGGTAATATAGATCAGATGGGATTTTCCCTGGCCGCCCCCCCGCCGGTATTCCCCGTAGGCAGCGGCGTTAGCGTCATTTTCTACAAAGACGGGAAGGCGGATTTTTTCTTCCAGGAGCTGGCCCAGGGGGATCTCCTTCCACTTTTTCAGGTTGGGGGACTCCATGATAAGCCCCTTTTTAAAATTATAAAAACCTGCAGCGCAGATCCCCGCTGCCAGGACTTCTTCTTTTTTTATTTCCGTCAGCCGG
>SKLX01000066.1 GCA_007121375.1 Bacillota bacterium
CAAAAACCATCCCCGAAATCATGAGGATTGCCAGGGCTACCGTAATAGAAACAATCAGCAATTTTCCCGATTTTCTCATCATAATTCTCCTCCCTTTATTTTATTGTCCTTGCTCCTTTGTAGAGGGGTTTTTTGGTTTGCCAGAAAAAACATATACCAATTTTTTAGACCCACCACCTCCCTGCAAATATTTTTTTACCGGACTTTCCTGTTCCTGCATTAGCTCTTCTTCCTGATACTTCCTAGATAAATTTTTACTCATATTGTAACTTAGCAACAATAGTTATGATTTTTTCCTACTTTTTTAAGTATTCAAGTTTTCCCTGATTATCCCTGCAAAATTAAATTTATAACCTCTTTAAAAGAGTAAAGCTTTCTTAATATTTCGAAAAATAAAGCCCTGGGGACTGACCCCTTTTGGTAAAGAAAAACCCCCCGGAGAGGTTTGTCTCCAGGGGGCATAAGTAATAATAGGGTAAAAAGGAGACCGTCCCTGTCAAGCGATTCACCGTGTCCGCTTAGCACTTGCTGCTGTCGTTGTTTGGGCTAATGGCATCGACTATAGCGTTGTTGATGTTTCTCCAACCTGGCTACCCTCATGCTCTGATGGGCTCGAAGATAATGCACTCGTTTCGGGCGATAAAAATGCCCAGTCTACCCCATCATCCCCTTGGCCATTTCCATCCCTTCTTCAGCGGTAATAGCTGGCACTATGGTAATGGCAAAATAATCATTCCAATCGCCTTGAAACTGCATCATAGAAGCTTTACTGTCTGTTTCAAATATAATAATAACATTTGGATCTGGCGTGCCAAGCCAATATTGTGCTACCACGTTCATTCCTTCAGGAATTTGCCACTGCAGTCGCTTTGCAAGCGCCTCATTATTTTTTCCCTCAATTATCTTCATCAAAGCTACGTATAGCATAGGTTTCCCCCCTTTCCTTTAAATGTCATAATGTTGCTTCCTCACACCCTTAAAGATATCAGGTTGTAACAACTTTTTTAATAAACTTACTTTAATTCATATTATAGCTTACGGGAACTATTTTGAAATCATACCAGGTATTAGAAAGTAGGCCTTAGCGGAAGCTTTTTTCCAGGGTTTATCTTTTTTCCTTAAAAAAATCTTTTATAAATAGTTTTTTTAGGAAGGGATATAGTTGCTGTATGTTGAATTACCATATGCAAAGGTGTTATTATTATAAATTTAGTAATACCTTTTATTTTTAAGGCGGTGCTTTATACATGAAAAAGCTCGGGTTGTCAAAGAAAATCCATATTATAACAATAGCCTTCCTTCTGATTTTATTTTATCCCGGGACGGTTTCTGCCCACCTGATGATTATTGAGCAAGTAGAGGAGGGGCTGATGGTGGTTCGATATGATGATGGCACCCGTTCCGCCAGGGCGGAGGTTACCCTGTACGATGAAGGGGGAAATGTTATATCAGAAGGTAAGGTGGACAGGGAGGGTTATTATTCCTATGATCCCAGTTTGCCCCTTTACAGGGCTGTAGCCGATGACGGCATGGGACATCGGGCCAGTTGGGTTAGAGGGGAAGAAAGTCTGTGGTTGGAAATACCCCGCTGGCTCAGGGCCCTTGTGGGAGTTTCCATATTTTTATTCATTGCTTCATACGCCTCCTACAGGAGCGGTAAAAGGAAAGAGGGGTAAATTTTTTTTACCTCCATGGTAGCACCAATTAAGATATAGTAACAAGCATTATTAAAACTGTTTTAATGGGAGGTGGGACAAGCTTTAAAAAGAAGGGGCATCTAATTTTTACTTATCTAAAGAAAGGAGAAATCCTATGAGAATTAAACGGACAGTTTTGTCAACTTTCATATTTTTGCTGGTATTTTTGCTGGCCTCCTCCGTTTCTGCCCATGAAATGTGGATAGAGGTGGAGGAAGCTGAAGGGGAAATGAAGGTGGAAGTTTTATGGGGCCACATAGGAGATTTTTTAGACAGGGCCAGCCACGATGATTACCAGGTTTTTGTCCGGGTTCCCAATGGAACAGTGGAGGAACTGGAAATGGAGGGTGTGGGAGTGCAGGCCAGGACATATTTTATTCCCCAGGAAGAGGGAGAATACGTTTTTTGGGCTACCCGTAACCCGGGGACCTATACCCCAGGAGATGGAGTCACCACATTAAGCGTCCAGATGGCCAAGTCTGTAGCTCAATACGGGGAGGGACCCGGGACGGCAGAAGAGCCCGTGGATATTTTGTTAGAGATAATTCCCGAGGTTGACCTGGACAGCTTTACCAGCGGCAAGTTTCAGGGGATAGTGCTGCTGGAAGGAAGCCCTGCTGCGGAAGCAGCAATCAGCGCTTATGGTCCTGGGGACAGGGCCCTGGAGGGGGAAAGCGATGCTGATGGGTCTTTCCAGTTAGATCTGGATGTTCCCGGAACCTGGCTTATTAAAGCCAATGTAACCACCGAGGAGGAGGGTACCCATGAGGGAGAAGATTACGGCATGGTAAGCCGTACCACCACCCTGGTAATTGACACAGGTGATTCCGGGGATGATGTCGAAGCAGCTGTTGCTACTGGGACAGCTACCGCATCTCCGATCATGATGGGTTTAATCTTTATCGCAGGACTTCTTTTAGGAGCAGCGGGGGCATTTGCTGTTAAGAAGAAAAGTACTTAGTTAAACAAAGGAACATATAAGGAAGGGGCAAAAGTGGGCTGGGAAGCATTCCTGGCTCACTATTTTTTTTATGATATCTTATTTTTACTTTTTTCTTTCTACCAGATAAGTTGCAAAGGAAAATTGAAATTGCTCTCTACGTCCTGTGGATTATTTATTACAGGGTTTATTAAATATTTATTTGGAATTTATAATAATAGAGGGTTTTTGTTGTTTTGCATAGAATGTAGTGACATTTAATGAGTTTATGTAACA
>SKLX01000012.1 GCA_007121375.1 Bacillota bacterium
ACCGCTGTTAACGTGGCCATTATACCTCCCGAAACCCTGGCAGATGTAAAGCCCTTTATTCCTTTGATGGAAATCCTGGGACGCTTTTACATGCAGGTTTACAACGGCCAGATAGAAAAAATTGAAGTTACCTATGGAGGGGAGATTGCCAATTACCCCGTTTCACCATTAACCACTTCCCTGCTCATAGGCTTTTTGAAGGCGATCCTGAACGACCAGAACATTAACTATGTAAATGCTCCTGCTATTGCGGAGCAGAGGGGAATAAAGATATCGGAGATTACCAGCAAGACGGTTGAGGACTTTAACAACCTGGTAACGGTTACCGTATCTTCTAAAGATGAAGAAAAGACCATTGCTGGAACCCTTTTTAGAAAGAATGATATCCGCATAGTCCAGATAGATAAATACCGGATAGATGTGGTTCCTTCTAAATACATGCTGGTTACTACCTACATTGACAAGCCGGGAGTTATTGGGCGGGTAGGCACTACCCTGGGCAATGAAAACATCAACATTGCCAGCATGCAGGTGGGCAGGATGTCCATTGGCGGAGAAGCGGTAATGGTTCTGCAGGTGGACAGCCCCATCAGCGAAGAAGTACTGGAAAAGGTAAATAATCTGGAGGCAGTCCTTTCTACCAGGTTTGTTACCCTTTAGGAGGGAGATAGAAATGCCTATATACGAGTTTAAGTGTCCATCCTGTCAGCACAAGATGGAAAAGTTTTGCAAAATGGGAGAAGACGGGTCAAGCTTTACCTGTCCCCAATGCGGGGGAAAGGTTGAGAAGGTCCTTTCCCTTTTCCGGAGTTCCGGCGTAGATGCGGGGGGCTCCGGGGGATGCGGGCCCTGTTCTTCTTCCAGCTGCAGCAGCTGCGGCTAACAAAAAAAGAAAAGTTTTAAAGATTAACCGCCATCCAGGCGGTTTTTATTTTTAAACATAATTTCTGTCTAAGGAAGGAAATAAAAGATAATCATTGAATTATATAATTTAAGAAGTATTTCTCAGCTCTATCCCTTGAATAAGGGTAATTTAAAAAAAGGAGAGGATAAGATGATTAGAGTTGGTGCTCAGGCGCCCCTGTTTAAAGCCAAGGCCTATCATAAGGGTAAGTTCACCTCCATCAATCTGGAAGACTACAGGGGGAAATGGGTGGTCCTTTGTTTCTACCCGGGAGACTTTACCTTTGTTTGACCTACCGAAATTTCTTCGATAGCCGTGGGCTATCCTGAATTTCAGGAATTGGGAGTTGAAATCTTGTCGATTAGTGTGGACAGCACCTTCAGCCATAAAATATGGGAAGAAACGGAGCTTTCTAAAATGATAGAAGGCCCTGTACCTTTCCCCATGCTTTCGGATCCAGGGGGTAAAATTGGCTCCCTTTACGGTGTTTACAGCGAGGAAGAAGGAGTTAATGTGCGGGGACGTTTTCTTATAGACCCTGAAGGGAAAATTCAGGCGGTAGAAATCCTCTCACCCCCCGTGGGCAGGAATTCAGAAGAGCTGATTAGGCAGATCAAGGCTTATCAGCACCAGCAGGCTACCGGTGAAGTCATGCCTGCAGGCTGGCAGCCGGGAGGTTCAACCTTAAAGCCTTCGGCAGACCTGGCTGGAAAGGTTTGGAAGGTATGGAAACCCCAGAAATAATTATTAAAGGCTCCCCTGGAGGGGCCTTTTTATTTTCTTTCCGAATTTATTTTATCTTTTATTTATAAGGAGGAATTTCCAAAAGTTCATCTACCGTTACAAAGGAATAACCCATAAATCGAAGGGTTTTTATCAGCTCCGGCAGAGTTTTTACGGTAGCAGCCATGCTCTGTCCTTCCCCTCCTGCTGAGTGAAAAAGGAGTATTGCCTCGTCACTAACATCGGGTAAGGTGTTTATGAGTATCTGGTTTACTTCCCGATCCCGCCAGTCAACAGAATCTACGGACCAGTTAATAACCTTGTAATCTAAATCCTTCATGATCTCCAGTACCCCTTTACTAACAGCACCATAGGGAGGCCTTATCAGGGCCGTTTTAAGACCTGTTATTCCTTCCAGGGTATTTTCTGTTTTAAGAATTTCCTCTATTACCCTTTCCCCTGGCACCCTCCGTAAATCAGGATGGGACCAGGAGTGGTTGCCTATCACATGGCCTTGCTCCAGGATTCTTTTTACAACTCCCGGGTGTTTTTCAGCTCTTTTGCCAATTAGGAAAAAGGTAGCAGGCACCTGGTGTTCTTTAAGTATATCCAGGATCTGGGGAGTGTACTTGCTGTCAGGGCCATCGTCAAAGGTTAGAGCAACTTTGCTGGTATTGGAATTACCCTTTAAATAAAAGGTTTCTGGGAACATGCGGGCCAGCTGGGAAACCGTATGTTCAAAGGGGGTTTTAGGCTGAGGAGATGGTACCCCAGGAGATGATTTCACAGAAGGAAGGTTCAGGGCCTGTCCTACATTAATTAAATTCCAATCCTTTAAATTGTTTTCTTGAGCCAGCTTATTTATTGGAATTCCAAGCCTGCTAGAAATTCCAAAGAGGGTGTCCCCCGGCTTCACTATGTAAATATCTTTTCCATGCCTGGGTATTATTAACACCTGGCCGGGAAATAGTCGGTGGGGGTTTTTAAGGGTATTTTTACCAAGTATTTCTTCCACATCAATTCCCCAGTCCCGGGCGATTGCATGGAGGCTTTCCCCCGGGGCTACCCGGTGCACCTGGGCTGCCTGGGCCAGGGAAGGTATGAAAAGCAGCAATATTACCACTATCAATACCCCTGCAAAAAATTTTTTCCTTATCATCATTATTCGTCTCCCTTCTAAAATTTTAGATGTTTTCTAACTTAACATAATAATGGAACAGTGCCTTTTTTGCCAGGCGTAATGTATGGAAGGGATACCATTAACTTCTTGATAATGAAAAATTATA
>SKLX01000183.1 GCA_007121375.1 Bacillota bacterium
ATCGGCTTATTTTGTAGGAGGGCAGGTATCCTTTAATAGAGGGGAAGAAGAGGAAACAATAGATCCTGAGGCCCTTATCTATTTTCGAAAAAACTATCGGGATTGTGAACACCAGGTTTTGAAAATTTTGGACAAAGATGAAGAAGGATTTCCCGAAGGATTTAGCCCTATAATTTTTACAGGTTTAAACCGGGCAGATTTAAGTTTTAAGCTACCCTCCCAATGGCAGATTAAAAAATTCAGTTCCCGGGAGATAGTTTTAAATAAAATCTTGGAGGGGGCATGCCCTGACTGTACGGAAGAAAGATATATTGGTGTTTTTCAAGATAAAATTGCTATCTTTCAAGGGAAACCTCCCCACGGGATATTAAGGGAAATTACCAGTTATGAGGTAAAGGAAATATACCGAGAGGAGCTGGAAGAAGGGATTCCTTTCTCTGATGAAAAGGAAAAAAGGAGAATACTGGAAAGTTATACCAGCTAATTATCGATAAATAATAAAGCCCGGGTTTTACCCTGGCTTTAATAGTGTACTTAATACTGTGCTGGCGAATAAGTGTTTGCAATTTTGCGGGCAGGTGTTATAATAGTTTTGAAGGGTTTTAATTGGTAATGGAGGGTTGGTGTTATGATTATACTGGGCATAGATCCTGGCCTGGCCTTGACGGGGTACGGTATAATTAAAGAAACAAAAGGTAAAATGGAAGAAATTACTTATGGATGTATAAGGACCAGTGCCAGCGACAGTACCGCCCAAAGGCTCCTTCACATTTACAAAGGTCTGGAAAAAGTAATTATAAGGTTCAACCCTGATTCAATGGCTGTCGAGGAGCTTTTTTTCAATAAAAACTCCCGTTCAGCTTTTTTGGTGGGAGAAGCCCGGGGGGCTGCCCTCCTGGCGGCAGCTCAGTCTAATCTGGAGGCTTTTGAGTATACTCCTTTACAGGTTAAGCAAAGTGTGGTAGGTTACGGCAGGGCAACTAAAAACCAGGTGATGGAAATGGTTAAAATCCTGTTAAACCTGAAAAAACCTGTAAAACCCGATGATGCAGCCGATGCTCTGGCCGTGGCCATTTGCCATATCCATTCCCATAAATTGAAGATAAAGGGATTTCTTTAGGGGGATGAAATAGTAAATTGATAGCTTATATTAAAGGCACTCTGGTTAATTTTGGTCCCGAGTATATTATTGTTGATAATAAGGGGATTGGGTATAAGGTTTTTGTTTCTCCTAATTATCAAAGGGATCTTCCCCAGGTGGGAGAAGAGATAAAGGTTTACACCTATCAGTATGTCAGGGAAGACAAACTTCTTCTGTACGGATTTAAACTTCCTGATGATGTTGCCCTTTTTGAACTACTTCTTACCGTTTCCGGAATAGGTCCTAAAGGAGCATTTACCATTGCCGGGTCAATTCCAGCGGCAGAATTTTATCTTTCCGTTATAAATGAAGACATACAAAATCTTTTAAAGGTGCCCGGTTTAGGAAAAAAATCTGCCCGGCGTATAATTTTGGAGCTTAAAGAAAAAATTGAAGAAATCAAAAAAGACCTGGGAGAAATTGCCCTGGTGGAAGGAGAAGGGGTTCCCGATATTTACAGGGAAGTAGTAGAGGCCCTTTCTTCCCTGGGCTATGGCCAGCAGGAATCTCAGGAAGCGGTTAGTTTTCTTCGAAGGGAAGGTTATGGCAATGAGTCCCTGGAAGAAAACTTGAGGTTAGCTTTAAAATACCTGGCGGGCATATAAGAAAAAGGGGGAAGGGCATTGGAGGAAAGATTGATATCACCTGCCATGCAAGAGGAGGACCAAAAGGTGGACCAGGCCCTGCGGCCGCTTACTTTGGACTCTTTTATTGGTCAGGAAAAAATTAAGGAGAACTTAAAGGTTTTTATACAGGCAGCCAGGGAAAGGGAAGAAGCCCTGGATCATGTTTTGCTCTGCGGTCCTCCCGGGTTGGGTAAAACCACTTTAGCGTACATAATTGCCAGGGAGATGGGGGTTAACATCAGGGTAACCTCGGGCCCGGCCATTGAAAGGCCGGGAGACCTGGCAGCTATATTAACAAACCTGGCGGGAGGAGATGTCCTTTTTATTGATGAGATCCACCGTTTAAATCGCAGTGTGGAGGAGATACTGTATCCTGCCATGGAGGATTTTGCCCTGGACCTTATTATTGGAAAAGGCCCCAGTGCCCGTTCCCTGCGTATAGATCTGGCTCCCTTTACTTTGATCGGGGCAACTACCCGGGCCGGATTACTGTCTTCTCCTTTAAGGGACCGGTTTGGGGTGGTAAACAGGCTTGAGTTTTATGAAAAGGAAGAGCTGAGAAATATTGTCCAAAATTCAGCGGGCCTTCTTAATATTTCCATAGAGCAGGAGGGGGCTTCCAAAATTGCTGAAAGTTCCAGGGGAACTCCCCGGGTTGCCAACAGGCTTTTAAAACGGGTAAGGGATTTTGCCCAGGTTAAGGGTAACAATATTATAGATAAAGATATAGCTGACAAGGGTCTTACCCTCCTGGAGGTAGATTCCCTGGGGTTGGATAATACGGATCGAAAGATTTTATTTACTATCATAGAAAAATTTTCTGGCGGTCCCGTGGGATTGGATACTTTGGCGGCTTCCATCAGTGAAGAGCCTGATACCCTGGAGGATGTATACGAGCCCTATCTACTTCAGATAGGATTCATAAAAAAGACTCCCCGGGGAAGAATGGTAACCCACCTGGCCCTGGAGCATTTTAATATAAAAGACAAAAAGTTTACTCAAAAGAGTCTTTTCGATTGAGGTGTAATAAATGGATATACTCCTTCACATGTGCTGTGGTCCCTGCACAACTGCTTCCTGGGAAAAGTTTAAAGAACCTGGTTATAATATTAGGGGTTTCTTTTTTAAT
>SKLX01000095.1 GCA_007121375.1 Bacillota bacterium
CGGGCTATCAAAAAAGCCTGGGAAGGGGGCTGCAGGTTTGACAGCTGGGAAGAACATTTTAAATTTGACACCTGGAGGGAAGCATTCTCCCTGGTGGGCATTAGACCTGAAGATTTTAATAATAGAAATATAGGCCTGGAAGAAAGTCTTCCCTGGGACCACATTAGCACCGGTGTGACCAAAAAGTATTTAATAAAGGAATACCAAAATTCCCTGGCAGGAAGGACAACCCCTGACTGTCGTGACCTGGGCTGCCTGGGATGTGGCGTTTGTGGGCCTTCAAAGAGGAAGGGTGAAAAGGGGTTGGATGTCCGTGAAGTTTAGGGTATTATTTTCCAAGGAAGAGCCCTTAAAATATATTTCTCACCTGGACCTGTTAAGGCTTTTTACCCGGGCTTTCAGGAGAGCCGGAATAAGTTTGAAGTTTAAGGGGAAGTTTAACCCCCAGCCCAAAATATCCTATGCCCTGGCCCTGCCCCTGGGCAGTACCAGCAGCAGTGAATACCTGGAGGCAGAACTGGAAGAAGACCTGGGCCCACAAGAATTGAAGGGTAGACTTTCCCTCCAGCTTCCCCCGGGTATTACCCTTATAAAGGTTGAAAGGGCAGGGGATAAGGCACCTTCCCTGACCTCCCGGATAAAGTCGGTGCATTACCGGGTCAGATTTGAAACTTCACCGAATATGGACCCCCATAACCTGGAAAAAGGGATAGAAAAAATATTAGAAAAAAATGAACTTTGGTTTTCCAGGAGAAAGAAAAATACTAAAAAAGACATTAACCTTCGTCCCTTCATTAATGATATTAAACTGGTTTCCTGGGAGGGGCAGGAGGGAGAAATTAAAATGGAGCTTAAGGCCGAAGCCTGGGGTAGTGTAAAACCTGTAGAGATAATGGAAATTTTGGAAAGGGAGGCATTAGTTGATCTCCCAAAAAGAAACATACACAGGGAATTAATAGAGCTGGAACTGGAGGAATAAGAAAAACACCATAACCTCCAAGCAGCGGACTTTACCATTAAGTATAAAAACCAAAAAATTTTCCATGGTATAAGTCCCTCATTTTAGGAGATGATTTTATGAATAAAAAGATTATTGTTAATTGTAATAACCGGGAAACAAGGGTTGCTCTTATAGAAGAAAGGGAGTTAGTTGAGATATATATTGAACGTCCCATACACCAGCGGGTAGTGGGAAACATCTACTATGGAGTAGTGGCTAATGTTTTGCCGGGGATGCAGGCAGCTTTTGTAGATATTGGACTGGAGCGGAATGCTTTTCTTTATGTTGATGATGTGATTTTACCCGAAAAATCAAAGGAAACCAGGGAGGGCGGCAAGAGGAAAACCATTGAGGAGTTACTCCAGGAAGGGGACAGGTTGTTGGTCCAGGTGGTTAAGGAACCCTTTGGAAATAAAGGTGCCCGGGTTACCTGCCAGATCACGCTGCCGGGCAGGTTCCTGGTGTTGATGCCCAATGTCAGCTATGTAGGGATCTCCAGGAGAATTGAAGACCCGGAGGAAAGGCAGAGGTTAAAAAACCTGGCGGATTCCGTTAAGCCCGAAAACATGGGCCTTATAGCCAGGACGGTTGCTGAAGGGGTTAGCATGGAATGCCTTCGCAATGACGTGGATTTTTTAACAAAAATGTGGAAGAAAATACAAAGTAGAATTAAGAGCAAAGAGGCTCCCCTGCTTGTTCACCAGGATGTAAATTTGATTTATCGTATAGTGCGGGATCTTTTTACGGAAAATATTGACCAGTTTTTAATAGATGCCAGGTATGAATATGAAAAGGTTTTGGAAACCCTGGAATTTGTTTCTCCTGCCCTGGTAAATAAAGTCTTTTATTACCGGGGAGAAAAGCCAATTTTTGACAAATATAACCTGGAAAATGAACTGGAAAAGGCATTGAAGCGTAATGTGTGGCTGGAGTGTGGAGGGTACCTGGTTTTTGATCAAACGGAAGCTCTTACTGTAATAGATGTTAATACGGGCAAATATATTGGCAGCAAAAACCTGGAAGATACGGTTTTTAAGGCTAACAAGGAAGCTGCCCGGCAAATTCCCCGTCAGCTCCGCCTGAGGGATATTGGGGGAATCATAATAATTGATTTTATTGATATGAACAGCTCGGAACACGAGAAAGAAATCCTGAATATTTTAGAGGAAAATTTAAGCAAGGACCGTACCAAAGCTCACATCCTGGGAATAACAAACCTGGGCCTGGTGGAGATGACCAGGAAGAAGGTCAGGCAGGGCCTGGATGCTGTTCTTATGCAGCCCTGTTCTTACTGTGAAGGACGGGGGAAGGTGCTTTCGGTAGAATTTATGAGCAGTAAAGTTGAGAGAATCCTTAAAAAAATGTTGATGAACGAAGAAGGAGAAGCTATACTTTTAGAAGTCAATCAAAATGTAGCGGCCCTTCTTATAGGCAGCAACGGTTCAAATTTGAGAAAAATTGAAGAAGAAACCAACAAGACTGTTTATATAAGGGGTTCGGAGTCCATGCACCTGGAAAAGTTTAAAATTCTCATGGTAGGTGAGGAAAGAGAGGTTTCCCGGGCTGCTTCCCCTGTTAACCCGGGACAAGTCTGCCGGGTAAAGATTGAAGAACCCCACTTATCTAACCCTTACGATGGCATTGCCCGGGTCCAGGGCTTTGTCATTGATGTCCAGGCGGGGGGAGCTTATGTAGGAGAAAATGTAGAAGTTGAAATCACAGAAGTAGCCAAAACTTATGCCCGGGCAAGACTTTTAAGGCATTAGTCATAAGAATCATCCAGGAAACCTGGGCACGAACCCGGGCATGACCTGGGCAGGGAAGGGCAGGATGTTTTTCTTGACAGGGATGTCCTAATATGATACACTTTAAAATTGTCTAAACGTTGCTGTAACA
>SKLX01000118.1 GCA_007121375.1 Bacillota bacterium
GGTTCAAAATTTATTTACGGAGACCGCTGCGGACGTTTTTCAGAACTTGACAAAAAGAATAAAACAGGGGATTTGCCCGATTATCAGAAAATCAGGGAAGACATTTTCAAGGAGGCTGCCGGTGAACCCCTTGATGATGGGATTCAGGTAGGGATAGCCTGCAGTGGACTTTATCATGAGCTTTATCCCTTTTGGTCAGCTTTCTTCAGGTCCCTTGGAGCAAAGGTGGTTTTAAGCGGAAAATCCACTGAAAAGATACTGGAACAGGGAAAAATGGATCTTGCCGCCGAGATGTGTTATCCCATAGAGGTGCTGGTGGGCCATTACCGGGAACTGGTAAATAATGATCCAGACTATATCTTTATTCCTGAAGTCCTCGACCTGGAGCCTCTACCCTGGGCGCCAGAATGGCCCCGTTCTCTAAGCTGTCCTTTGATTATGATGATCAAAGGGATTGTGGTTCACTCCATGAATGTTCCAGAAGAGAAGGTTCTTCATGCCCAGTTAAATTATCGTGGGGGACCTCCACGTATCAAAGAACAGCTGCTGCCCCTTGCCAAAAAACTCCTTGGCAAAAACTTTTCTGACTCTGTGTACCAGCGTGCCCTGGAAGAAGGTTATCGTGCCCAAAAGAATTTTCAGCGGGCCATCGAGGAAGAGGGCCGACGTATTATTGAAGGCCTAGAAGCTGATCCCGAGGCAATTGTTACCCTGGTTTTAGGACGTTCTTATACCCTGTATGATCCTTTCGTGTCCAAGGACTTGATGAAATACGCTGCCCAGAGGGGCCTGGTGGCTCTTTCCCAGGATTTCCTCCTGGAATATATACGTGGATGGTATGAGGGAAGGTTTGAATCAAAATTTCTCGATCCCCGTCGAGGGGATTTTGAAAAATACATGAAGCAAAAGATTGAACATATGAATAATATTTATCCTGCCCAACTTCAGCACATGCTTTCAGCGGCGCTGGTGGCCCAATTTTTTAACGAAAGGGTGGAAGAAAGTGGCCTTCCCCAATTACACCTGGTACTTCAAGATCCTTTCAGATGCGGGCCTAATTCTATGCTGCGCCATTTTCTGGACAATATCTCCGGGTATTTACGCCTTACCCTGGACGAACATACTGCCCCTGCAGGTATGATCACCCGGCTGGAAGCCTTTAAAAACACCTGCCGATCCCGGAAGAGTAGTGTTGTTAAGCCCTTTTTCACGGCAAAAATGAAAACAGCCGAGGACAGGGAAGTTAAAAAAGTCCTTATACCTAACTCTACCATGCACCCCGGGGTTTTGGTAGCCTTATTTGAAAATTATGGCATTGAATCTTCCCTTCTTCCCCGGAGCACCGACAAGGACCTGACCCTGGCCCGGCGTTATAGTAACGGTGAAGAGTGCCTTCCCTTTATTCAAAACATGCAGGATTACCTGGAGTATGCGGAGAATAATCCCCGGGAACTCCAGGAAGGTGGAACCTTTTTCTTCCAGGGGTGGGCCTGTGGCCCTTGCCGTTATGGTCTTTACGCACCTGCCCAGTCTATACTCATTAACCGGGCTGGATATGGTGAACAGAGAATATTTGCTCTAAAAAGTGCAGATATTGGTAAAAGATTTGGTCATGAATTTGTTATAGCTGCCTTTGACGGTATGCTGGCCATAGATTTGTTGTATAAAATGCTGCATCAAACCAGGCCTTACGAAATAAAAAAGGGTGAAGCAGAAGCCCTTTTTGATAAATACTGCCAAAAGGTATATGATGTCATGGGCCATCATCGTTTTAAATGGTCCAACATCCTTACAGGTAGCCATTTAAAACACCTGGAAGAATTAATGAAGGAGGCGGCAGAGGACTTTGCTTCTATTCCCTGTGATAAAGAAGAGCTTCGTCCCAAGATAATGGTGGCCGGTGAGTTTTATGTTCGCCTTGATGACCGTTGTAATCAAAACATTGTTAAACGAATAGAGGAAGCGGGGGGAGAAGTTTCCCTGGCTCCCGCTACAGAGTTTTTTATTTACACGGCGTATTCAAATTATCGCAAAGCACAGAAAGAATATGCATTTGAAAAAAGCTTACCCCGTTATTTACAAAAATTAGGCTACGCCGCCGTTAACTGGCTGGCTCATCAAGATGAACATCGCCTAGAAAAATCTGCCGCCAGGATGCTGAAAGGGCAAGAAGAGCCTACCGCTTCTGAGATAAAGGATCATTCCATAAAATATATCCCGGAACACACTGCTGGAGAACCTCCCATGACGGTTGGCCGTACAGGAGCGCTGGTTGACCGGGAAAGGATGGCCGGAGCCATATTTGTAGGACCCTTTACATGTATGCCTGCCTCAGTAGTAGAGGCCCAACAGGGAGCCCTCAGCAAAGAAATAGGCATCCCGATCATTTCAGTTTATTACGACGGCCGGGATAATTCCAACCGGGATGAATTTATCCAAAGCCTTGTTTTCCAGGCCAAGCAAAACCTCAGGTTAAAGGAACAGATTGCCAGGAAGTAAAGTATATTCCGGTAGTAGAGTAAGGTAAAGGGGAATAAATATAATTCCGCCTTAAAATCTCAACTTGATAGAGGTTGATTTAATAAGCGGAATATGTTATATTATCTATTGCAGAGGGTATATCGGGGCGTGGCGCAGTTTGGTAGCGCGCTTGACTGGAGGTCAAGAGGTCGCTGGTTCAAATCCAGTCGCTCCGACCATTTTAATTGACGATAAGCCCTGCAACCATTGATGGTTGCAGGGTTTTTTCTTGTGCGCCCGGCATGGGTGCAGTCTAACGGGTGAAAGTCCCGAACACGCCAGGTAGTGGGAAGTGTATAGCCTAAGACAAGGGTGTCCTTGGTGACGAGGAATCTGAAGGAAGTCGGCGGCAAACCTCCGGCCTGACGAAC
>SKLX01000051.1 GCA_007121375.1 Bacillota bacterium
ATAACCTGTGCCCAGCTTCATGAAATTGGAGAAATCCATGGAGTCTCCCTGGAAAAACTGGGGGAAATCACTGATTCTTTAAAGATTAAAATAACACGCTGCCAGCTGGGTTGTTTTTAAAAGAGGTGAAAAGCATTGTTTGAAGTGGTAACAGTTAAAGAAGCCCTTCATAGAATAATTAATTCTGTTATAGATATGGATAATGAAATGGAAGAAGTTAACATCCTCCAGGCCCTGAACCGGATTACTGGGGAGAAAATTGTTTCCTCCGAGGTCGTTCCCCACTTCAGCCGTTCTACCATGGACGGCTTTGCCGTAAGGGCGGAGGATACCTTTGGTGCTTCCGAAAGTATGCCTGCTTTTTTAGATATAAAAGGGGAAATTAATATGGGGGAAGAACCGGGGGAGGATTTGAAAGCCGGGGAAACTATGAAAATTGCTACAGGAGGTATGCTTCCTCCCGGGGCGGATAGCGTTTTAATGCTGGAACATGCAGAAGAACTGGATGAAAAAATGCTGGCCTGCCACCAGCCTGTAGCACCTGGTGAAAACGTGATCCTGGAGGGGGAAGACTTAAAAGAGGGAGAGGGGGTTTTGGAGAAAAACCACCGGATAAGATCCCAGGACATAGGTGCCCTGGCGGCAGCAGGAATAACCAGGGTCAAGGTTTTGGCTCCCCCCCGGGTGGCGGTTATTTCTACCGGGGATGAACTGGTTTCTCCCGGGGAAAAACCGAAACCCGGTCAGATTAGGGATGTGAACAGTTTTGCCCTGGCGGCGGCCATACAGTCTGCGGGGGCCTTTCCCATTTTATGCGGCATTGTTAGGGATGAAAAGTCTTTATTAAGGGAAGCCGTGGAAGGAGTAAGGGAAGAAGCAAGCCTCATATTGATTTCCGGGGGAAGCTCCGTAGGAACCCGGGATGTAACGGCTAAAGTAATCGATGAACTGGGAGATCCCGGAGTCCTGGTCCACGGAATTTCCATTAGACCGGGTAAGCCTACTATTTATGGTATGGCCAGGAAAACTCCTATATTTGGCCTTTCAGGCAATCCCGTTTCAGCCCTGGTGACCTTTGATATTTTTGTAGCCCCCCTTATTTACCGCTTAAGGGGTTTAGAAAGGGAGGAAATAATTCCTTCGAGGGTAAAAGCCCGGGTTAGCCGAAATATACCTTCTTCCCAGGGGAGGGAGGATTATGTGCGGGTTAAGCTTGAAAAGGAAGAATCAGGGGAGTATAAGGCAGTTCCTGTATTTGGCAAATCAGGTCTCATAACTACCCTGGTAGATGCCCGGGGAGTCATTTGCATTTCCCAAAATAAAGAGGGCCTGGAAGAGGGAGAAGAAGTTGAAGTGATTCTCTACTAAATTTATTTAAGCTGGCCTGGAAAATATAGTTTAAGAGGTGGTATTTTGGTAAAAAGAAAAATATACCTGGATAATATATCCCTTGAAGAAGCCCAGGATAATTTTTTTAACATGATTAAGGAAGCAGGACACAAGCCCGAGCCGGAAACTATTCCGGTAGAAGATTCCCTGGATAGGATAACGGCAGAGGCTGTTTTTGCCAGGCTTTCTTCTCCCCACTATCATGCTTCTGCTATGGACGGGGTGGCGGTAAGGTCAAAGGAAACTTACGGGGCTATGGAAACCTCTCCTAAGGCCCTTAAAATATATGACCAGTATCTACCGGTAGATACTGGTCAGCCTTTACCCCCGGGGTTTGATGCCGTTATAATGATTGAGGATATTCACCAGGCGGACGAAAAGACCATTGAGATAACTTCTGCCGCTGCCCCCTGGCAGCATGTGCGCCCCATGGGGGAGGATATTGTTGCTACGGAGCTTATCATTCCGGTTAACCACCTGATTGGTCCTGAAGATATAGGAGCTATGCTGGCGGGGGGAATATGGCAGGTAAAGGTCAGAAAAAAACCTGTAGTAACTATTATTCCCACAGGTTCGGAACTGGTGCAGCCGGGGGAGGTTCCTGCTGTGGGAAAAATAATAGAGTTTAATTCCCGTTTTTTTTCCGGCCTGGTAACTCGCTGGGGCGGTGAAGCTTGTCCCCATGATATTGTTAAAGATGAATATGAGCTTATTAAAAAAGCCCTTCTTTCAGCGGTAGAAAAAAGCGATTTAGTTATTATAAATGCGGGTTCTTCTGCCGGTTCCCGGGATTACACTTCAGCCATTATAGAGGAAGTAGGAAAACTTTTAGCCCATGGTTTAGCCATTAAACCAGGAAAGCCTACGGTTTTAGGGATGGTTAATAAAAAGCCGGTGGTGGGAGTTCCCGGCTACCCGGTATCGGCTTTTTTTGTAATGGACCTGGTGGTAAAGCCCCTCCTTTATGAACTCCAGTCTTTACCAGTACCCGAAAGGCCGCGGATTAAGGCTGTTATGTCCCGGAAGGTAGTTTCTTCCTTTAAAGCTCAAGAATTCTTAAGGGTAAAGCTGGGGCAGGTGGGAGAGAAAATGATAGCTACCCCCTTGGCCCGGGGGGCAGGGGTAATAACTTCCCTGGTTAAAGCCGACGGGTTTGTTAGAGTGCCCCAGCTTAAAGAAGGGCTGGAAACAGGGGAAGAGGTCCAGGTAGAACTGGTAAAGGACCTTAAAGAGATTAAAAATACAGTGGTAAGCATAGGAAGCCATGACTTGACCCTGGATATAATTGCAAATCTCCTGAGGCTTAACTACCCTGAAGTCAGCCTGTCTTCCGCCCATGTGGGAAGCATGGGGGGCTTGATGGCTCTTCGAAGGGGAGAAACCCACCTGGCGGGCAGTCATTTGCTTGATGAAAAGACGGGGGAGTATAATATTCCTTTTATTAAAAGGCTTTTACCCGGCAGGGAGGTGGTTTTGATTAACCTGGTTTACCGGG